>DATJQV010000025.1 GCA_035505375.1 bacterium
CGCGAGAAGAGGAAACTCCCCACCAAGAGAAAGAGCAGCGTAACCACGGCCAGGACGGTGAAGTCCAGCGGCAGGCCGAAGTGGATGATGTTCACTAGCAGGCCACGCAGGGCATCGACGCCGTAGGAGAGCGGGTTGAACCGGGCGATCGTGGTCATCGCGCCCTTGGCCGGAAGCGGGAAGAGAGCGCCCGAGAGGAAGAACAGGGGCATGACGAGGAAGTTCATGATGAGCTGGAAGCCCTGCATGTCGGAGAGCGCCGAGGCGATGGCGGTGCCAAGCGCGCAGAACAGGAGCGCGGTCAGAACCATCGCCAGAACCGCGAGCGGCGTCGCGGCCCAGTTGACCGGCCGGAACCCGGCCAGCATCGAGATGAACAGCACAATGATGCCCTGCAGGGTGGCGACCGTGGCCCCGCCGAGCGTGCGGCCGATCATGATGTTCAGCCGCGATACCGGGGCGACCAGCGTCTCCTTTAGAAACCCGAACTGGCGGTCCCAGATAATCTCTATGCCCGAGAAGAGCGCGGTGAAGATGATGCTCATGACGATGATGCCCGGGGCGAGGAACTGCATGTAGTTGCCCTGCCCGGCCCGCTGGAACGTCGGGCCGAACCCGAAGCCGAGGGCGAGCAGGAAAAGCAGCGGCTGGCCGAGCGAGCCGATGATTCGCGACTTGGACCGGAAGTAGCGCTTCAGTTGCCGGAGCCAGAGGATGTAGATTGTCTTCATGGGTTACCGCCTTCCGTGCGCGCGATGCATCATGCGCATGCGTTCCATGCTCCCGGCTTCTTCCTCGCGGATGGTCTTGCCGGTTAGGGCGAGGAATGCATCTTCGAGCGAGGTCGTGTTGGTCTGGGTTCGGAGTTCCTGCGGCGTGCCCGATGCGACGATCTTGCCCTGGTCGATGATCGCGATGCGCTGCGCGACGCGGTCGGCCTCGTCCATGTAGTGGGTCGTGAAGAAGATGGTTATGCCCTCGGATTGGTTGAGGTCTTTCAAGTAGGTCCAGACGTGGTTACGGGTCTGCGGGTCGAGGCCCAGCGTCGGTTCGTCCAGGAAGATGACCTTCGGGTGATGGAGGAGACCCCGGGCAATCTCCAGGCGGCGCTTCATTCCGCCGGAGAACTGCTTCACCAAGCTGCCCTTCCGGTCCCATAGCTCGACGAACTTGAGTAGTTGTTCCGTCCGTTCGCGGCGAAGGCGGCGCGGCACATTGTAGAGGACGCCATGCAACTCCATGTTCTCGGCCGCGGTGAGCTCTTCGTCGAGGCTCGGGTCCTGGAACACGATGCCGAAGGAGTTGCGTACCGCCTTCGGATTCGTTACCGGGTCGAACCCGTTCAGCGTCATGCTGCCCGAGTTGGGACGGAGCAGCGTGGTCAGCATCTTGATGGTGGTGGACTTGCCCGCGCCGTTCGGGCCGAGGAAAGCGAAGATCTCCTTGGTCTCGACCGAGAACGAGATGTGGTCTACCGCGACGAAATCTTTGAACTTCCGAGTCAGGTCTTTGACTTCTATTATGCCCATGATGCGATCAGAGGTGGTTCAGGACTTGGCGATGGCCCCGCGGATGGCCTCCGCGTGGCTGGCCAGGTGAGCGGCGAACTTTTCCAGATTCGAGAGCTTAGCCAGGGCCAGCATCTCCCGGCCCATGCCGAACACGAGCAGCTTCTCGCCCGGCATCAATCCGAGCGCCTTACGGGCCTCGGCCGGAATCACAACTTGGCCCTTCTCGCCGACAGTCGTGGTGCCGTAGACCATTTCGTGTCGCGGTGGTTTCTCAGTCTTTAACTTCATTGTGGTCTCCTACAAGTAGGAATTGTATGATATGTAAGATTAGACGCACTCCGGAGCCGGTTAGATTCACGGGTGCTGAAGCCACGAGAGATGGACGAACACGGAGCTTAACCGCAGATTACGCAGATTACACAGATGTCTCAGAATCCGGAACAGAATCTGCGAGACCTGTGGCGTCTGCGGATGTTTCCTCTTGGTCTGCCGCTCCATCTTTCGTATCTGCGGCATCTGCGGTTTACTTCTTGTCCTTCGGGTCTTGGCCTCGGGTATTTTGACTCTGCGACCCCACTGAGGTAGAATTACCTTCTATGGCTTTTAAGGTTCTGTTCATCGCGCACACACCGGATGCCGACCCGGACAAGCACCGGGCCGTGCTTGAGACCGGCAAGTACAAGCTGACCACCGTTCTTGTCCGAAACCAGGCCCAGGCTCTCAGCGCATGCCGGGACATGGCCGAGAAGGAAGGCATCCACTCGGTCATGCTCTGCCCGGGGTTTACCCACAAGGACATCGCCGAGATTGCCGAGGCAGTCGGCCCGAATGTAAGTGTGACCGTGGCCCGCGGTGACGGTCCGAGCAGTCGCGTTACCGCCGAAGTATTCCGCCGGGAAGGCTGGTTCGCCTAGGCCGGGCCGAGCGACCGCCCGTTCATCCGCAGAGCGCATAATAGTCGAGAGGATTTCTAAGCAAGTGAGCAAGTCCGAGCAGCCATTTCACCCGACGCGGCTCCACCGCCGATTTGAGTACAAGTGGATCGCGCTCAGCGTGACGACGCTCGGCGCCTTGATGGCCGCCATCGACAGCACCATCGTCATCCTCGGCCTGCCGTCGATGATGTCCGAGCTGCACGCCGGGCTCATCGAGATGGTCTGGGTCATCATCGGCTACCTCCTGGTGAGCACGGTCTTTCTGCTTACCTTCGGACGCATCGCCGACATGCTCGGCCGGGTCCGGCTCTACAACCTCGGGTTTGTGGTCTTCACAATCGGCTCACTGCTCTGCGGCCTGTCCGGGACCGCGGTACAACTGATTCTCTTCCGTCTGGTCCAGGGCGCCGGTGCGGCGATGATGATGGTGAACAGCATGGCCATCCTGACCGAGGTCTTCCCGCCGAACGAGCGCGGCCGGGCCCTGGGCATCAACGGCATCACCTGGGCCGCGGGCGGCATCATCGGCCCCGTGCTTGGCGGCCTCATTCTCTCGGTGGCGAGCTGGCGCTGGATATTCTTCATCAACATTCCCATCGGCATCATCGGCGCGCTCTGGGGCTACATCGCGCTCAAAGAGAAGTCCGAGCGACGCCGCGAGCGGTTCGACGGAAGCGGGGCCGCGATCTTCAGCGTCGGCCTGCTCGCATTGCTCCTCGCCCTGACGAGCGGCATCCAGTACCGTTTCACCTCTGCGCCGATTCTTGGTCTCTTCGCGGTGTTTGCGGTCGCTACCGTCGCATTCCTCTTCCGTGAGAGCCGGGCGGAATTTCCGACGCTTGACCTATCGCTCTTCCGCAACCGCGTCTACAACTTCTCGGTCCTGGCCGCGACCATCCAGTCGCTCGCGCTCTTCTCTGTGAACTTCATGATTGTCTTCTACCTGCAGGGCGTGCGCGGTTACGACCCGCTCAAGGCGGCGCTGCTGCTCATTCCGATGCCGCTCTTGAGCTCAGTCATAGGCCCATTCAGCGGGGTGGTCGCTGACCGCATAGGAGCCCGCGTGCCGGCGACCGTCGGCCTGCTGATTCAAGCCGCGGCACTCGTCTGGTTCATGCGGCTCACTCCGACAACTCCCTACCTGTCGCTGGCCTGCGGGCTGGCGCTGATGGGACTCGGCGGTGGCGCGTTCTTCCCGCCCAACACGAGCGCGGCAATGAGCGCCGCACCGCGGGAGCGTCTCGGGATTGCCTCGGCTGCGCTCGGCACCATGCGCCAGACCGGCATGGTCATATCCTTTGCCTTGAGCCTCGCGGTCGCGGCTAGTGCCCTGCCGCGCGACGTCATGCTCAAGCTCTTCGTCGGCACGAGCGTCAGTCTCGGTTCTACAGTCATGCAGGAATTTGTGTTCGGGATGCACCGGGCGTTCATGGTTTCGTTCCTATTGTGTCTTGTCGCCGTGGGCTTCTCAATCGTGCGCGGCCGCGAGTCTCGCACCAGCGCGGCGGGCTTGCTGGCCACCGTCTCACCCGAACGCGCGGACTGACCGGACCGACTGACCGCTATCCGCTAACAGCAATCTGCAAGCCGACGCCGAGTCGTGCGTTCGGGCCAATCATCAATCGTCAGTCGGGAATCTGAACGCCGCGGGGCCGTGAGCTGTTGGCTGCAAGCTGTCGGCTGTCATCATCGTCTCGACCCGCAACGTTGGTCCGGCTGATTCGTACAAAGTAAATCGTTGCCCGGCACTATGCGCTGTTCCTCGGAGAACGAACCACGATGTGTGAGTCCGCCGAAGTAACGATGTACGAATGAACAATGAACGATACTTCGCCCCGCCTTGACATCGCCCGGGAATAAGGGAGGTGCCTCTCACTCACTTCTACTTGCTGCTCACCACCTGCAGCTCGCTCCACGCGATGTCGGTCTTCGGGTCACCGCCGTTGTCCTGTTGGTCTTCGCCCAGGCTGTAGAGCTGGAAGCCCGTTCCCACGGCCCGGTAGTTCAGCGACTTGCCCGTAAACGGGTCAGTCACATTCTGAACAGAGACGTCAGCCAGGCCCGACGGAAACGTGCCATGATTCTTTCGGTATTGGAGAATCCGCAGACCCGTCAGCGTAACGGCCTGTTCAGCCTGAAGCTTCGCAATCCGAGTCGCGACCAGCTTGCCGTTCGGGAGCATCAGGCCGGCGAGCGGTGAGTGTTGCCGACCCCGTAGCTGCTGCACTCGGTCCAGGCTGTCCCACTGGCGGTTCGCCTCGTACCACGGACAGGCCGCGATTTCGAGGCAGCGCTTGTGGACAGCCTGGCTGTAGCTCTGGGCGATGCGATTGGTCAACGGGAAGAAAATCAGAAAGCGGTTGACCAGATTGTCGGCGTTCGCGAGCCCGAGCGCGGCCGTCGTGGGCCGAGCCAGATACTCGTCCATTGTGACGTACTCCGTCTCCCAGACCCGGAGCAGTTCCTTGTCCCGGGCCACTGCCGCCACCGCGTCCGCGGCCCGGGCCAACGCCGGGTCGCTGCATCTCGGTCCGACGTCGCGCATCACGCGTAGCGTGCGGTTCAAGTCCGTGGCGCGCGCCAGCGAGAAGATAAGCTCGGTCCCGCTCGGCAGCAGGTCGGCCAGATGCAGGTTGCTGATCAGGACGTCCATGGCCTCATCCGGCTTGCCCGCGGCGAGCAGGTCACGTGCCTGCAGGCGGAGCAGCGCCCCGAAGTCGAATGTGCGCTTGAGGGTCGGCGGCAACTTCGCGGCTAGCCCGGCGCCAGGGTCGAATTCCATGCTCCCGGCCGGATACCGGGCCGCGGCCAGCAGCAAATCGAGCGCGCGGCCATTGCGGCCCAGCAATGCCTTGGCCGCAGCCGGGTCGAGCCGGCCGGAGTCAGCCTGAGCAAGCAGCCCCTTCTCCTTCTTCTCATCCAGGGCGGTGTCGGCCTGAGCCAGCAGGCGTGACACTGCCTTGCTCCCCTGGGCTCGGTCCATCGCCAGTTCCTTCATTGTCATTGGATGTCCCGCGGCCTGGACTGTGCGTCGCACGTCCTGAACCTGCCGGTTCAGCGTGGTCACTGCGACAAAGTGGGCAGCGACCAGCAGCACGACGATTCCGACGACGACCATCAGCTTCTTCATGCTTTTCCTCCTGCTACTTTCCGAACGATGTCGGATTCTCGACCGTCTTGTCAGAACGCACCTCGCCCCTTCCAGCGCCTCTCACCCGGTGCAGGCGTCAAGTGTAGCCTTCTTTAGCACTTAGAGGCGGCATCTGGGTCTTTGACAGTTGTTCCTTGTGGTAACCGGACAGGCGGTCATGGTCAAGGCGGTCTGCCTGTGCGTTGCACGCAGACAGGTCAACCAGACGTCCTACAGAGTCGGGTGCAGTGGCGCCCATTGCGGCAACAGAATAGACGTCCGTTGCTGTAAGTCAAGCAGACGTCCCGCGAGGTTCTGACAGTTTGAGGACGCGAGGTCATTCCAGAAGCGGCGGAGCGGACCAGCAATGCGACAGAGTTGTAGGACGGTGCCGAAGCCGGTTCTCGGGCTTATGTGCTTGCGGCTCAGGGTCTTAAGCTTGAGGCTACCCGACTGACACCCCCACCCAGGGGATTGCCCCGCAGATAGGTTAAGGGATAGGTTAGGGTATAGCCCGAAGGGTTACCTCCACCGCAATTCCCGGATGAACCTCCACCGGAATTCGACGGGTTGGTCTACCGGTTGCCCTCCGACTTGCTCTCCGGGTTAGTCTACGTGTTGCTCCACCGGTTCCTCTCCGGTTTGGTCGGAACGTTGTGGCCCGAGTAAGTCCGCGGGTTCCTGTCCGAGTTGCTCCCGAGTAAGCTCCGGCCGTTGCTCTCCGGTTTGCTTGGAGATCTGCTTCCCGGATTGGTCCTTCCATTGCCCTACGCGTCGGCCAGACGTGGAGAAGATCGCTCATCGGCCCGTCGCGTCCCGACCGCGGCCCGACTCGGCACAGGTTGGAGTCCGAGTTAGTGAAGCGTCCTTGGAATCCGGTGGGCAACGCGTGGTGAAGGTCCAAAGGCGTCGCCGCTATCCACCTTGCCTGTGTGTTTTATCCTGCCTTCGGTGATGGTGATGACGTCGTCCGGCGGGTCCTTGGTCGGGTCGTGGTTCGAGTTCCACCAGCCCAGGGTGCCGGAGAAGCTGCCATGGACGTACCCGCCGCTGCAAGTGTCAATCTGGATGGTCCCTGACACGCCCTGGTACTTCTTCTCGGCGTACCAGAAGTGATTGCTGGCGTAGTTCGACCAGACGATTGAGGCGCCGTCGGTCGAGGTGACGTCGAAGGTACCTCCCGACGTGCCCGGGAATGTAACCTGCACGCAGTCCACCATGTCAAAGTTGCCCGGTGCGTGAAGCGTACTTACGACCTTCGTGTTTTCGGACTGGAATACCTCGTCGCCGGTCAACGCCTGGTACAGCTCGCCGTTCTTGCGCGCCTGCACCACCGCCTGGAGCATCACCGTCGAGTCGCCGACCATGGTAAACACGGCGTGGAATCCGTCTATGCCCGTGTCCGGGTCCACCCGGCCGCCGATGGTCTTGAGGGCCTCGCCGGCAAGACAAGTGTCGGCCATCGCCGCCAGGAAAGTCGTGTCCCTGTCGCAGGAGAAGCCGTCGTGTACCTCCCACGTATACCCGCACACCACGTCCGCTCCCACGTCCAGAAACGCCTGCATCAAGTACCCGGGGGCCGATGTGTACGAGTAGGCGCTGTAACAGCACGACAGTATGACCACCGTCTTGCAGAGATTGTAGGCGGGCGTCGCCTCGCTGGCGTCGAAGCTGCCGTTGGCGCGGATGAAACCGGGCATGACGACAAGATGCCAAGAGTGGTCACGGGTGCGGAGGAAGAGTGCGACCTGCCGCTCCTGTCCCGCGCCAGGGTTCAGGTACCCGACATACTGCACGGCCGCGGCACTGGCCAAGTCATCGTCGTCGTAGGGCTTGCCCAGCTCCAGACCGGGAGAGCACGTCGACTCAACACCGTCCGACGGAATCAGTAGGCCGTGACCGCTCCAGTAGATGACCGAGTTGCCATATTGGATGAGGTTCAGGGCCGTTTCCAGATCGGCATCGCTACCCGAGGACATCTCTCTGCTCTCCCAGCCGAGGCGGCGCTGGAAGATATCAGCCAGGGCGTTGGCCGCTTTCCACGTGCCGGGCAGCTCAGTATCGAACGGAATGAAGTAGTGGGCGAGGTTAGACACCTCGCCGCCGGACGCGGCCCGCACTGCGGGCTCGCGGTTCGCCGCTTGGCGTCCGGCGTCCGTCAATCCGCTGGCGGGACGCTCGTCTTTGCCGGTGCCGGCCAGAAGCCCGCTCGAGAAATAGGCCCAGACCGTGCTGTCCAGCGAGATTTTGGCCGTGTCCACGCCCGGCTGAGTTAGCAGGAATGCGCACGCCTGCTGGGCCGCGGCGTCAATGTTGCCCGCAGCCAGTTGCGCGTCGTATAGGACCCGGGCCGAGTCAATTACCGCAAGGTTCGCCTTTATCGTCCGCTGCTCGAACTTGTCGTAGCTCACCGGCCCCTGTTTGCAGCCGGACGTCACGACCATGGCGGCCACGCCGGCGGCAAGGACAACGGCTCTCAGCGAATGCTGTATCTTCATAGTATTGGCGTTCCTGTTCGGCGGGTGAAATGCTACCGGAGCGCAATGAGAGTGTCAAAGCCCCGCGTGCTTCCCGGAAGCCGAAAGCGGGGCGCGGATGAACGCGCCCCGCGGAGGTCGGAGGTAGGGAAGTTACTGGCCGGTTGCCTCGTTGTCGCGCGTGGCCGCGGCCTGGGCAGCTTTGCGTACGCGCGCGCGCTCGGCCCGGTTCTCGAAGATGACGTAGAGCACCGGGATGAAGACGAGCGGCAGGAAGGTGGAGACGACCATGCCGCCGATCATGGCCCGGCCCATCGGCGACCAGAGTTCGGAGCCTTCGCCGAGCCCGAATGCGAGCGGCACGAGCGCGAACATGGTGACGAGCGCGGTCATAAGGATGGGGCGGAGCCGGACGCGACCGCCTTCTTTGACCGCCTCGAGGAGTTCCATGCCGCGGTTCCGGCGCAACTGGTTGACGTAGTCGATATACACGATGCCGTTGGTGACGACGATGCCGATGAGGGCGAGGAAGCCGATGCCGGAGATGAGGGAGAGGGAGGTGTGCGTGAGGAAGAGCGCCCAGATGGCGCCGATGGCCGCGAAGGGCACGGTGAACATGATGATGAACGGGTCGCGCAGCGACTCGAACTGCGAGGCCATGACCATGAATACGAGGATGAGCGCGATGATGACGATGAGCCCGAGGTCGCCGAAGCTCTTCATCATGTCTTTGTAGGAGCCGGCGAGCTGTATCTCGAAGCCGGGCGGTAAGGCGATGTTACGCAGGGCGCGGGTCACCCGCGCGGCCGCCTGTCCGGTGGACGTGCCGACCGGCATCGCCGTGATGCGGACCACGCGCTCGGTGTTTTCATGCTCGATGACAAGCGGGCCGGTGCCCATGCGGGTGCTGACGATGTTCTTCAGCGGAACCGGGCCCATCGGGCTGTTGACGGTCAGGTTCTCGACGAGGTTGGGCGTGGCGCGTTGGTCGTGCCGGAGCCGGACCAGCATGTCGTACTCTTTGCCGCCGAGGCGGAATTCAGTGGGCGCATACCCGGTAATCTGTGTGTTCAGGGCGGCGCCAACCTGGTACGGGGTGAGGCCGTAGAGCGCGGCCTTCTGCCGGTCGATGGTGAACTCGATTTCCGGGTTGCCCGGTTCCCGGCTGGACTTGACGTCCACGAGACTATGCATGGTGTCGAGCGCGGCGACCACCTTGGTGGTGAGGGAGTCGGCCGTGGCCAGGTCGTGGCCGAGGAGGTCCACTTCAAGGTTGTTGCTGCCGCCCATGATGGTCGAGAACATGTTGACCACGCTGAAGACTTTGAGGCCGGGCACATCGCCGGCTTTGGCCCGGAGCGCCGCATCCAGGGCGTCGACCGAGTGTTTGCGTTGCTGTTTAGGCTTGAGAATCAGGTTGAGCGTCGCGACGTTGTCGCTGGCTCCACCGAATACGGCGCGGAGGCTGGAGAGGCCGCCGCCCGAGGGCAGGCCGACCTGGACCGAGGTGCCGACCACGTCGTCTTTCCAGTCGGTCATGATGTACTTTTCCAGCACCGAAACCGCGGAGTCGGTTTTCTCCACGCTGGTGCCGATCGGCATTTCGGCAGTAAGCTGGTGATAGAAGCCAACCTGCATCGGCATGAACTCGGTACCGAGCCGCGGGACCAAGCCAAGGGTAACGACAAGCAGCAGGACCGAGACAATGACGACGAGCTTCCGGTGGCCGACCGCCCAGCCGATGATGCGGCCGTAGCTGTCCTCGAGGTTCTTGTAGGTCCGGTTGGACCAGCCGCGGATGCCGCGATCTTCGCTGCCCGGTTTGGGCATGGCGAGCCAGCGGCTGGAGAGCATCGGGACGATGGTCAGTGCCACGCCCAGCGACGCGACCATGCAGCCGACCACGGCCCACACCATTTCGTGGAAGAAAATCCGCAACAATCCGGGCAGGAGCAGAAGCGGCAGGTAGACGACGATCGTGGTCAGGGCCGACGCGGTGATGGCCATGCCGACCTCGGCCGTGCCGATGCCGGCGGCGCGTTTGCCGTCGGCGTCGCGCTCCCGGTGGCGGAAGATGCTTTCGAACACGACGATGGAGTCGTCCACCACGCGACCGAGGGCGATGGCGAGGCCGGAGAGCGAGAGGATGTTGACAGAGAACCCGGCCACGAACATGAAGAATAGTGCGAAGAACATCGAAATCGGTATCGCGGTCGTGACGAAGAAAGTCGGGCGGAAGTGACGCAGGAACAGGAAGAGGATGAGCGCGGAGAGGACGATGCCGATGAGGAGGTCGGACACGACGCTGTTGATGGACTTCTTCACCTGGTCCGAACTGTCGTAGATGAGGGCCAGGTGGGCGCCGGGCGGCAGGATGTTCTGCATCTGGGCGATCTCGTCGCGCACACCCTGAGCCACGCGGATGGTATTGGCGTCGGGCCGGCGCTGGACCGTAATGTAGATGCAAGGCTTGCCGTTGTAGCGGGCGTAGCTGGTGATTTCTTCCGGGCCCCATTGCACGTCGGCCACGCTCCGCAGCAGAATCGGGGTCCCGGATTTCATGCCGATGACCGTGTTGCGGACCTGCTCGACGTCGTCATACTGACCGACGAGTCGAACGAGGAAGTGCTGTCCCCGCGAGGAAATCTCACCAACCGGGTAGTTGAGATTCTGGGCCTGGAGCGTGCCCATCAACTGCTCGTTGGTGACGCCGGCAGCGGCCAGTTCGCGGCCGTCCACGTCGATGTGGACCTGGCGCAGCGCGCCGCCCGAGGTCGAAACCGAGGCGACTCCCGGCACGCGCTGGAGCAGGTTGGAGATGTCGTTGTCGGCCAATTCGCGCAGTTCGGTCTGGTCCACGTCGCCGGTGAGCGTGTATTGGCAGATGGGCATCATCGAGGTATTTAGCTTGAGCACAAACGGAGTCTGGGCGGCGGTGGGCAGGGCCGAGGCGGCGATTGAGAGCCGGTCGCGGATGTCGGCCGCGGCCGCGTCGAGGTTAGAACCCCACTCGAACTGGAGCGTGATCATTGAGATGTTCTCAATCGACTTGGAGGACATCTTGCTGAGGTTCGGCGTGCTGCTGAGCTGTTTTTCCAGTGGTTCGGTCACTGCCGACTCAATTTCCTGGGGTCCCGCGCCGGGGTAGATGGTCCCGACGATGACCATCGGGACGGTCATCTGCGGGTAGATGTCAACGGGCATCCGGGTGATACCGACGAGCCCGAAAACGATGAGGGCCAGAGCCACCATCGCGGTGGTCACCGGCCGGGCGATGGAGCTGTCAGTCAGTTTCACTTGGCGCCTGCCTCAATGGGCTTTACCGTCTGGCCGTCTTCGACCCGCTCTTTGCCGGTCGTCGCAACTTTCTCGCCGACGTTGACGCCGGAGACCACTTCGACTTTGTCGTCGCCCACCAGCCCGGTCGCGATGTGGCGGAAGTGCGCGGTCGTGCCGTCAACGACGATGATCTTGGTCTGATCGGTAGAGAAGAGCGCGGCCAGGGGCAGGACGACGACGTTCTCGCGGCGCTCGAGGACGAGTCTCACACCGGCGGTCATGCCCGGCACGAGCCGGTGTTCGCTGTTCGGGACCGTGATCTCGACCGTCGCCGCCCGGGACGTGGCGTCCACAATCGGCGTCACTTTGGTGACGCGTCCACTGAAGGTCTGGTCGGGCAGGGCTGAGATCTGGACCGACGCGGTAGAACCGAGTTTGACGAAAGGAAGGTCGCAGTCGCTCACCGGCGCCAGGACTTTGACCTGGTTCGAGTAGCTCGCCACGGTCGCCACTGACGTGGCAGGGGATACGTTCTGTCCCACATCCACACTCACCTTACCGACCACGCCGTCAATCGGCGAAAGCACCGGGCCGGGCTTGTAGTCCATGCCGGGAATGTCGTTGACCACGTAGATGATCGGGTCGCCTGTTTTGACGGACGAGCCTTCCGGCTTCGCTATCTGGGTGACGCGGCCGGCCAGCTTGGGCGAAACGGAGACCTGCTCGCTTCCCTGCAGGGCACCGATGAGGTCGGTAGTGCGTATGACCGAGTCCTTAGCCACGGTCTCGACCGCCACGGTCGCGGCCTCTTTCTCCGTCTTGCCTCGGCCTTTGCCCATCGGGCCGCAGCCGGCGAACAGGGCGAGGACTATCGAACCCGTAATAATCGTGCGCAGTCTTGGCATCATGATCTCCTTAATACTCTCCGACCGCCTTCTGCAATCTCGCCTTGGCTATCTGGTAGTTCGCCAGCGCGTTGAGGTACGCGACTCGCGCCTGGGTAAGGGCCAGCTCCGAATCCATGTAGTCGAGGTTGGTCAACAGGCCGTTCTGGAACCGCTGTTCAGCGAGTGCGAGCGCGGCCTGGGCCACCTCCACGTTTTTCTGCTGGTAGGCGCGGTTGCGCGTTTCCTGGTTGAGCGAGAGAACGCTGGCCTGGACGTCGAGCCGGATGCCGTCCTCGGCCAGGGCCAGGCCCACCTTGGCCTGCCGCTCGCGGGCCTGCGCCTGCTTCAGCTTGTTGACGTTCGACAGCCCGGTAAACAGGGGCATGGAGACGCCGACGGTCGCGTTCCAGTCCGTGCCCCAGCCGGGAGAGAAGCCGACCGGGTCCTTGTAGTAGCCATTGGCCTGGGCGAACGCCGTGGGCAGGTTGGCGGTCTTGCTGATGTTGACGGCCAAGCCTGCCATCCGGGCCGCGTCGCGGAGCTGCAGCAGCTCGGGCCGCTTGTCAAGCGCCTGTTTTGTCGCCTGGTCGAGGTCGACCGTCATCGTGTCCGGCGCCAAGTCCCCGGTGAAGCTGACCGGCGTGCCGGGGTCGAGCCCGAGCGTGTTGAGCAGGGCGGCGAGAGTCAGCTCGGCGCCGTTCTCAATCTGCGAAACCTGGGCCTCCATCTGCTGGAGCCCGAGGGTCGCCTTCATCAGGTCGAGCTTCGTCGCCATGCCGTTGTCATAGAGCGACTGGACCTGGCCCACGTGGCCCCTGAGCTGGCGGAGCGCATCGTTCATTACGTCGACCGTCTTGCGGGCGAGGAGCGCCTGGTAGAAACCTGAGGTCGCGTCAACCCGAAGCTGGGAGCGCGCCTGGTCTGCTGCCGCCCGCTGCAGGTCGACGTTCAGACCCGAGATGCGGTAGGCGTTGAGGAGCTTGCCCCACGTGAAGAGCGTCTGCTGTACCGTGCCGGTAAGCGAGGGATTGTCGGCGCTGCCGAGCTTCAGGTTGAGGGTTTCCATGCCGACCGCGACCGGGATGGGGATGGTCTTGCCGATGTATTGGCCCGTGGGGTCGAACACCGGCAGGCCGAAGACTGACTCCTTGGCCGCGTACATGGTGAACTCGCTGACCGTTCCAAGCCGCGTGTAGGTGCCCGAGGCCGACACCTGGGGCAGGAACGCACCGAACGCCGCGCCTTTGCCCGCGGTCGCCTCATCCAGCCTGGCCTGGGCCAGGGCAATCTGGCGGTTGTTTTGCAGCGCCAGCTCAACCGCCTTGGCCGCGTCGAGGCGCAGCGTGTCGGTTGAGCTCGACGCCACGGCCACCGCAAGCAGCCCGGCCAGCAGCGTTATCGCGAACTTACGCATCAAGACTCCTTATTTGTCTCCGTGTTTGGTTCGGCCCCTGCCGTCGGCAAGGATGCCGCAAAAGAACAATTCCTGGATAGACTCCGCCCGCCGCGCCGCCGTGTGGCGGTTAATGGAAAGCAACTCGGCGCGGAACGCACTCAGGTACATCGCCGCGGCGGAACGCGGATCGACCGGCCGGAACTCGCCCTGCTCGATGCCCTGTTTCACGACGCCGGCGATGGCGTCCTGCATCTCGACGATATGGGGAAGGACTTGCTTCTTGAACCGCTTCATCACCGTGTTGTCCTGGTGGACGTTCTCCATCGAGAGCAACGCCATCACGCCGGGATTGGACATCACGCCGGACGCCCACGACGAGAAGAGTTCCTCCAGCTTCTGCTGGGGAGAGATGGGTCGGGCCAGTACCGCGGCGGTTATCGCCAGCGCCTGTTCGAGCAGCGAGTCGACAAGGCCGATGTAGATGGCGGGTTTGTCCTTGAAATAGAGGTAGACCGTGCCCTTGGCCACGCCGGCGCGGTGCGCCACATCGTCGACCTTGGTCTCGAAGTAGCCCTTTTCGGTGACGACGGCGAACGCCGCCTTCAGAATGGCGAGCCGCTTCTCTTCGGATTTGGTCTTCATCTGGTCGTCGCTTTTGGGAAACTGACCGGTCAGTCATTATAGGACCCCTGGCGCTCAAGTCAAGCGGAGTGTCCCATCGTCCGGCGGATGGTTCCGAATCCGATATCGAACCGCCGGGCATATGACAGAAAGGATGAAGGCGGGGGGATGAAGGATGAATGTCGGTCCCGGATTCCTGGTTCAGCCTTTCCGGTTTCATCCCTTCCGCTTTGTGGTGGTTGGTTCCTGTCTGAGTTATGCGGAACGATTGTCTGCTTGACGACGGCGTGACCCCGGTTATTATTCACTGCCTGCGATGATGCAGGTAAGACTGTAAAGGAAGACGGGTTCCCTGGCCTTGCCGCGGGCAAGTGCGTGATTGCCTGCGTGTTTGCTCCCGGCGAGACCGGGATGACCCCGAGTTATGTCCGCAGGGCAACGTAAGGAAGGGGTGCCGATGCGTAAGCTGGTAGTTCTGTTCCTTGCCGCAGGGCTCGCCGTGGCGAGCAACTTCTATATCTTCTACAAGCAGGTCGGGGTCAACCCGCACTGCCCGGGGCTCTCGGTTGACGCGGCCAACAACGCTTCTTCCCACCGCAAGTGGACGCTGAACAGCAACGGCACGTTCAGCGAGGATGATACGACGAGAGGCGACTGGCTGATTAGGGCGGTGCTCGATTGGACGCCGCAGGATACGAACGCGTCGGCCGTCTGGTTCGCGAGCAACATGCCGGTCGACACGTTGACCAACATCAATTTCCAGGTCAAGGCGGTAGTCAAGAACATGGGCACGGACACGCTGCCCCTGCGCACGCCGGTGCGGCTGTCGATTGCCGGCCCCAGCGGCTACGTCTACAACGACACCGAGCAGACGACCGTCAAGCTGGCTCACCGCGGCACGACGACGATCACTTTCGCGCCCGCCTGGCACGTCCCGAACATGGTCGGCAAGTATAATGTCATGGTGTGGGTCGAGGCCGCGGGCGAGCGGTGGAAGGCGGACGATTCCATTTTCTACGACTTCAATGCGGACTGGATACAGTACCATACTGACGCCCAGTTGCGCTGGGTGACCTGGGCGGCGCCGGAGCGGGCAGTCAAGTTCCACCCGGCCAGCTTCGGCGCGCAGTATCCTGTCCGGATTTCACGCGTGCGATCTTACTTCTCGAAGGACACGATTACCTGGCGCGACACGTCATTTACCTTCAAGATCTACAGCGGCGACGGCCAGACGTTGCTGTATCAAAGTGAAACGCTGGAGGCGATACCGAACGCGTACAAGTACTGCAGCCTCGGTTCACCGGTCGTCATCGACACCGGTGACTTCTACGTGTCAGTGGTGCCGGTCGATACGTCCGGCAAACCCACTACGGCCGGGGACAGCTCGGTCGGCGGGCACAGTTTCTGGGGCAGTCCGGGTCTGTGGTACAACTGGCCCGGTATCACGCCCAGCGGCGACCTGTTCATCTCGGCCGCGGTGCAGAGCGGCAGCATGGCCGGCAGTGCGCGTTGGGTCGGGCCGGGCGTGGATTACTCGAGCCAGGCCGTTCCGGCGCGCCCTGCGCAACCGCCCGAGCGGAGCGTGAATTCGTGTGCGGTAAGTGTCTCGCTCAGACCCATAGACGAAGCGCAGCCGAGCGGACAAGCCGATGTCTCGCCCGGCGCAGAGGCCGAAGTCCTGCCGTCCCCGTCAAGTTTCTTCCCCGCCGCAACCGATACGCTGAAGTACGACATCGGCACCCCGCTGAGAGGCTGGGCTGACAGCGTGGCGGGCAGCGGCCGCGGAGTGAAGTTCATCGGCCCGGCAGACAGTTTCAGGCTGACTGGAGCGCTGGTGCACATCTACTACGCGAGCTGGCCCGCGCCGGGCGACACCTGGGCCTCTTTCCGAGTGTACAAAGACGACGGCGGGAACGGTGCGCCGGGCACGTTGCTCTATGCCGTCGACTCGGTCAATATCAAGAGAGGCGCCTGGAACTTCATCCCGCTCTCGACCACGGCCTTGCAGGAAGGACCTCCGCCGGGGTTGAACGGCCCCAGCCTCCGGATCACCAACTACCCGAATCCGGTAGCCGATCAGGTCACGTTCAGATGGCAGGTGCCCGTCAGCATGCCGGTCTCGGTCAACCTGTACGACGCGACCGGAAGGATGGTGCGGAACCTGTGCAGCGCCGACGGCCGGACGAGGTCCGGTACATTTACTGTCGACACGAGGTCGCTGGCCGCCGGGATCTACCTGGTGCGGCTGGAGACCGCAGGCGGTTCGGTCACCCGCAAGGTCGTGATAGGCAGATAGCGATCCGGGACACTGTCCGTCTGAGGACAGTTCCGTTTGGCTTGATTACGGGGCGGGTTCTCCGCCCCGTTTTTCCCAAAGCAGCGAGAGGCAGGAATCGAGGATTCCTGGACTCGAGTGTTCCGCGCTGGACCCCCCGGCTCCTTGAATTCCCGGATGATGTCCTGCCATCCCACTCCTTGACCCCGGGCTAGCGCCGGCTATTATTGGTCGCCTGCGGGCGACGCAGGCTCAGACAAGGTTTCGAAAGAACGGTGACTCCTCGGTTCGGCCACATCCCGCCGGGTCGGTTTTCCGCCGGCACCGCCGAGCCGGCCAAGCCGGGCAGTCCCTGAGTCATGTCCGTGAAGCAACGTTTAAGGAGGAGTACCGATGCGCAAGCTGGTAATTCTGTGTCTTGCCGTAGGACTCGCAATGGCAAGCAGCGGGCAGTGGATCGGGCATAGCCCGTGCGCGTCCAGCCCGGTTCGCGACCCCCAGCCCGGCATTTTCCCGTCCACGCCGACCTCATCTACGCCGGCGCTGTTCCCCACCTCGGCCGACACGCTGTACTACGACGACGGCACTGCGGCCCAGAGCTACTACTGGTTCGCGAAGGGCAACGGCTGGGGCATGAAGTTCATCCGACCGAGCGACAACGTGACCCTCACGAACGCTCTGTTCTATACCTCGGCGATGGGCTCAAGCACCAAGGTGATCGCCAAAGTGTATGCCGATGACGGCGCGGGCGGTTCACCGGGGACTCTGCTCGCCACGGACAGCGGCAACGTCACGGCGGGTCAGTGGAGCGCGGTGCCGATCAACATCCCGATCGTCGCGAGCAACTTCTACATATTCTACGTTCAGGCGGTTGACTCCGCCGGCGGGCTGGCGCTGGGAATCGATGCCACCAACAACGCGCCCCAGCACCGGAAGTGGAGCATCCAGAGCGGTGGGTTCTCCGAGGACCACCAGGCGGCCGGCGACTGGATGATACGCGCGGCGATCAGCTGGACGCCGCAGGCCAAGAACGCCGAGGCCATGCGCTTCGCCACGTCGGTTATCGACGACACAGTCCCGAACATCAACTTCACGGTTCGTGCGACGATCAGGAACCTGGGCACCGACACGCTGCCGGTCGGCACGCCGGTTCATCTGAACGTAACCGGACCGAGCAGCTACGTCTTCAACGAGTCGGCGGCCACCCTCGCGAAGCTGGCCCACGGCGGGATGGCGCAGATTAACTTCTCGCCGGCCTGGCACATACCGAACGTACCCGGCACCTACCACATAAAGGTCTTCACCGCCGCCGCCGGCGAGCTGTTTACGACCAACGACACGATGGCGTGGGACCTGGACTGCGCGAATTGGCTTGAGTACGTCAACGAGAGCAAGATGTGGTGGATAAGCGCGGACGGCCCGGACAAGGCTACGCAGTTCGACCCGGCCCACTTCGGTCTGACGTACCCGCTCAGTGTGACGCGGGTGCGGGCCGAATTCTACCTCCACCCGCAGCTCCCGTGGTCGGATTCACTGTTCAGCTTCATCATCTACGGAGACGACGGCGCGACACCGTTGTACACGAGCGACACGCTCCGGGCGCCGGCGGGCACGCCGGGCTCGCCCATAGCGCTCACCTTGAGCCCGCCGGTTGTTATCTCGTCCGGGACATTCTGGGTGGACGTTTCGTCGCATGACGGAACCGGCCATCCCACTCTCGAGAGTGACAGCGCCGCGCGGGGCACCAGCCAGCGCAGTTGGTACGGCAGCGCCGGCAGTTGGACCCAGTACACCTCGGGTGAGTGGTTCATCTCCGCCGCAGCGGGCGCCACCGGGATTGAAGAGAAGGGTCTCGACCCCAGTCTGACGAGCCCGAATCTCCAAATCACGAACTACCCGAACCCGGTAGCGGACCATGTGACGCTCAGATGGCAGGTACCGAGCAGCAAGCCGGTTTCCGTCAACCTGTACGACGCGTCCGGACGCCTCGTGCGGAACCTGTACGCTGCCAACAGCCAGTCCAGAGTGGGTACGCTTAACGCGGATACCAGGTCTCTGCCCACCGGAATCTACGTGGTGCGGCTGGAGACTGCCGAGGGTTCGGCGACCCGCAAGCTGGTCATCGACCGGTAGGCCACACACAGACTCACAACGGGGCGGGTTATCCCGCCCCGTATTTTGTGTCCGGGATTTCTGCCACCGGTATCGGCATTCAGACTTCCGCGTTAGTCCGTTGCCTCACGTGTCCCCTGATTCCGAAATCGATGGCCACGAAGACACGAAAACGGAATGAAACGGAATTGTGGTAGCCTACACCCATTCGTTTCGTGGCTTTCGTGCTTTCGTGGCTCAATATCGGCTCTGAGGGTGTCCTCACGACTTGACCTCACTCGCCGGTCGTAGATACTTCTGTGATGTCCGCTAGTCGAAAACCGGCAATCGGCAATCGGCAATCCCCGGTTGTCTGGTTCCTCGTCATCTCCGGGGTCGCGTTCGCCCTCCGCATCATCCACCTGCTGCAGGCCCGACACAGCGACCCGCTCTTCTTCTCACCTCAGATGGACGCGCTCTATCACCACGAGTGGGCGCTGGCCATCGCGGCGGGCAAAGAGTTCATCGCCGACGCTTACTTCCGCGCCCCGCTCTATCCCTACCTCCTCGGCATCGTCTACAAGCTCTCCGGCGCAAACCAGATGGCGGCGCGAATAGTACAGGCGCTAATCGGCAGCGTCGGCTGCGGGCTCGTGTACATCCTCGCGCGGCAACTGCTCAAGCCGCAGGCCTCGAGCCCCAAGCCCCAAGCCTCAAGCCGCAAGCCATTGAAGTCCGATCCTCACTCCTCCCTCCTCCCTCTTCCTTCCTCACTCACTCCGACGATCGCCGGTCTTGTCATGGCTGCCTACCCGCTCGCCATCTGGTACGACGGCGAGTTGCTTCTTGAGGGCACGCTGACTTTCCTTCTCATGCTCGGATTCGTGCTGCTTTACCGCAGTCGGGACAAGGACCGGCAGTGGTGGCTGCCGGGCATCGTGTTCGGGCTGGCCTCGATTACCCGGCCGAACGTGCTCGCGTTCCTCGCGGTGCTGCCGGTCTGGCTGTTCGTCGAAGGAAAAGGGTCCAAGGGTCCAAGGGTCCAAGGGTCCAAGTCCGAGACTAGAGCCCTGGAACCCTCGAACCCTGGAACCCGTTCTACCTGGACCCGGCTCCTGCTCGTCTGGGGTGCGGCGGCGCTGGTCATCCTGCCGGTCACGATTCGCAACTATGTCGTGAGCAGGCAGTTCGTGCCGATTGCGTGGCAGGCGGGCACGAACTTCTACATCGGCAACTCGCCGCAGTCGGACGGCACTACTGCCATCCTCCCGGGCACGCGCGGCAGTTGGTGGGGCGGCTTCGATGACGTCAAGCGGCTGGCAGAGCAGGCTCTGGGGCGGCCGCTCAAGGGCGCGGAGATTGACCGGTACTGGCTGGGTAAGGGTCTTGAGTTCTGGCGCGAGCAGCCGGGCAAGGCGCTGGGCCTGCTTGCGCGCAAGACCTTCCTCTGGTTCGCGGGCTACGAGGTCGGCAACGAGACCGACCTGTACGCGGTGAAGCACGACTCATTCATCAACTACCTCCTCTTCAACTCCGGGTTTCTGAAGTTCCCATTCGGCATACTGCTGCCGCTGGCGCTGGCCGGGGTCTGGTTTCGGCGCAAGGAGTGGCGCCGGTTTCTGCCGCTGTACCTATTTGTCGTGGCGTACTCGCTCTCGTTCATCGTCTTCTTCGTTACCGGCCGATACCGGACGTCGGTTGTCCCGATTGTCGCGATACTGGCAGCCATAGGACTCATAGGTCTCATACGACCCATACCCGCGAAAACGGGGACTGTGCCGCGCGCCGGGCGCTCCGAGGGACTGTCCCCGTTTTCGCTCAGGTCTGGCCGCGGCGTCGCGTTCCTGATTTTTCTCGCCGCGTTCTTCCTGCTCAACGCCAACATCGCCGGGGCGGGGCGCGTGACGCGCCGGGACCAGAGCCACTTCGCGGTCGCGCTCGGACTGCACAACCAGGGCAGGGACGCCGAGGCGCTGGCGGAAGTGCGACAGGCGCTGCAGGTTGATTCGGAGACCAACGTGCTCTCGTTTGAGGCGTCGCTGCTCGAAAGGCAGGGCGACTTCGTCAACGCCGAGCGCTCGGCCCGGGCCGCGGTGCGACTTCATCCGCAGGAATCGGATGCGTACGGTGAACTCGGCAACGTCTTCGCGCACGCCGGCGTGCTCGACTCGGCCGCGCACTACTTCGAAGTGGCGCTCCAGCACGACCCGTACTCGATGCAGGCATGGATTAACCTCGGCAACGTCAACGTGCAACGCAAGGATTTCGAGAAGGCCCGGTACTACTACGAAGGGGCGCTAAAGATACGGCCGACCTTCGCGGAGCCGATGTTCTACCTCGGCCTTTGTGACTACTACGAAGGCAAGGTCGCTGAAGCCCACGCCCGCTGGCAGGAAGTCCTCAAGCTCGACCCGTCTTTCACCAAAGCCAGACAGGCCTTGGAGCAACTGAAGTAAGGGCGGGCTTCGGCCCGCCTCTTGCCATGTGGTCGCCGGTGTCCGTGGCTTGGTCGTTGACTGCAAACCGGCCCAAGGCCGCCCTGAGTTGGACGAGAGCATCTCTCGCCTGCATACTGGCCATTCGGGTGCTTCACGCACCCACAAACGCGCCTCTGAAAGCTCCCCTGAAAGCTCGTTAGAAAGCTCGCCTCAGAGTTCGCTGGAAAGTACCTTGGAATGCTTACTCGAAAGCTTACTTCATAGCTTCTTTCATTGCTCATCTCAATGCTTGTCACATCGCTCAGCGCATCGCTCGTCTCAAAGCTGAGCGCATCGCTTCTTACATCGCTTAGCTCAAAGCTCCGTCGAAAGCTCGCGTCAAAGCTCGGCTGAAAGCTCAACTCAAAGCTCGCTTCAAAGCTTGTTTCATGGCTTCATCGAAAGCTCCTTCAAAGGCTAGCCCCCAGGCGACCCCTATATGCGGGAATTCCTCGACGCGACAGGGCTTAACCGACGGACTGTAATGAGGTTATGCTCGTTCGGGGAGAGTCGCTAGACTCTCGGTTCTTTTCGAGCTTTCGGTGTACCCCAAATCAATCGTCCGCGGCTCAGGAATCTCTTTGCGCGCCGCCATGATTCGCAGGTCTTCGACATAGGCGCTCAGCCTGACGGGTCGCTGAAGCCAACCCGTCTAGCCGTCGGTCCGCGGCCGCCTCTGCGGACTGCAAACTGGTAACTGGAACCTTGCGCCGAAAGCGCGCCAGGACATCTTCGACATCGCCAGGCCGAAGCCATAGCGACCCGCACAGAACTATCGCCTACATCTCGCCGCGGCCCGGCGGTTTCGGTACGCCGCGCCTTGACCTGACGTCCTTCGGGTATATCCTTCTCAACCATGGGAATGCCCGCGCCCGACGCCGTCAAACGTTTGGTCGACCGCTTCGACCCGAACCGCAAGGTCTTCCTCTCCGGTGACTGCGAGGAGGAGCAACTCCGCCTTGAGTTCCTCAACCCCTTCTTCTCCTCGCTCGGCCCGAGACTTTGACAATGCCCCCGCCTCGGAATGCAGGAGTGGCCTGATCCCAAGAGTAGCGAGAGGCTGGCCGGACGCAGTCGGCCCAAGTATTTGATGACAGCAGTGAACCGCTCTCTTGGTCGGTATGTGCTCGACTTCGACTCCCTGACGATCGCCACCCCTGAGTCATGCCGGTCGCCAAGTCGCCGGACAACATTACATTGTACAATCGTAAGTCCATATCAGATTGAATGTTAGAGTGATGTAATCGGTGCGGCGGCTGTCGCACGTGCTGCTTGACAGGCAACTTGGTGGGGTATATCATAGTTTATGGCTTCAGTATCACGAAGACTGGCTGTTGGTACGAAAATCTCCGGCCGCTTCGAGGTGCTGGAGTTCTTGGGCGGCGGCGTTGATTCTGAAGTCTATCGGGTCCGTGACGCCGCGGCCCAAATGGTCTTGGCGCTCAAAGTTCTTCGAGAGGGCGCCGGCGGAGAGGCGGAAGAGCGTCTTAGTCGCGAGCATCACACCTTGAGCCGATTCGCCCATCCCCACATAGTAGGGGTGATTGACTTTGGCTCGCTAGACGGACGTCCCTACTTGACGGCGGAATTCGTCGACGGTCGGCCCATGAACCAGTATTTCGCCAAGGGATACACTCCGGCCCTGGAGGACGTGACCAAGCAGGTTCTTGAGGCGCTCGACGCCATCCACGCTCAGGGGCTCGTGCACTGCGACATCAAGCCGACGAACATACTTGTAAGTGACGTCGACGGTCGGCCGTTTGCCAAGCTCCTGGATTTCGGCTTCACAGATAGAACGGCCCTGAGCGGTTCGATGGAGGCACGCGGCACTCTCGGCTATGCCGCACCCGAGGTGCTAAGGGGCATGGACTTCGACGCCCGCGCAGACCTCTATTCGTTCGGTGTTGTGCTATACGAAATCCTGACCAAAGAAGGACCTGGCGAGGCTCGCGACCTGCGCGACTGGCTGAGAGCCCAGTACTACTCACTTTTGAAGCTGCCGCGCAGTCTCGATCCGAACATACCTGAGCGGTTCGAGCGTTTCGTGATGTCGCTTGTCCGTTTTGAGCCGGACCGTCGGCCGCCGTCGGCCGCTGCTGCAGTCCGCGAGTTGTCAGGTTCCGATCCACCAGCGTCGTCTGCAGGGGAACTCCCCAACGGTCCAAGCGAAGTGACGGACAGGCCACAACCGAGGCAAGAAGAACGACGCGAGCATCTCAGGGTCTTCTACGAGGTCGGCGAGTTCATCGGCAGGGGTTTGGAGAGGGACGACTTCTTCGAACACATCCTGGATTTAGTGATTGACGTCATCCGGGCCGAACGCGGCCTCCTGTTCCTCGTGCAGAGAGGGAAACTCGTACTGGCCGCGGCGCGGAACGTCGACCACACGACCGTCGAGGACGCCACCGAGATTTCCCATTCGGTCTTGCGGAAGGTGAAACGGCAGGGCGAGATGGTCTTCAGCGCCGATGCCATGACCGACCCCCGCTTCAACAGCGCGAACAGCGTCATGCTCAACAAGATCCGCTCGCTGCTCTGCGTGCCGCTTACCGTCGGCGACCGGGTTGTCGGCACCATCTACATCGACAGCCGGGTTACCGCGCACCTCTTTCTCGAAGAGGACATGAGCCTGCTCGTGTCGGTGGCAAACCTCTTGGCCGCGACCATCGACAAGTCGGCGGCCTTCAAGAAGCTGCAGGAGGAGGTGTACGCACTGCGCGAGGACATGCTGGTGGATGCGGCCACCGGGTTCTTGATGGGCCGCTCCCGGGCGATGAAGGAAGTGTACCGGGTGATCGACCGAATCGCGCATTCAAGCTGCACCGTGCTGCTGACCGGTGAGACCGGCACAGGCAAGGGCGTGCTTGCCCGGCTGATCCACGCGAAGAGCGAGCGCCGCGCCCAGGGGTTTATGTCGATCAACTGCGGCGCGCTTCCGGAGAACCTGTTTGAGTCCGAGTTGTTCGGGCACGCCCGGGGCGCGTTCACCGGCGCGGTCAGGGACAAAGAAGGGCTGTTCGAGGCCGCGGTCGGCGGGACGGTATTCCTGGACGAAGTCAGCAACACGACCCTCGGCGTCCAGGCCAAACTGCTGCAGGTTCTCGATGAGAAAGTCACTCGCCGGGTCGGTGAGACCAAGCCGCGGCAGGTGGACGTCCGGCTCATCTGTGCGACAAACCGCGACATCCAACAAGAGGTACAGACCGGGCGGTTCCGCGAGGACCTGTTCTACCGGATCAACGGCGTTACCATCAATGTCCCGGCTCTCCGCGAGCGCACGGGCGATGTAGAATTGCTGGCCACCTATTTCGTCAAACGCTATGCCGGTCAGCTCAACAAGGCTGTGGACGGATTCGAAGACGCGGTGTTGGAATCGTTTGCCGGCTACGCATGGCCGGGCAACGTTCGCGAGCTGCAGAACGTCGTCGAGCGCTCGGTCATAATGGCACAGAAGAATCTGATTACGACCGACGACGTGGGAACTCAGTTCTCTGAAGTCGAGAAGAGGCCTGACTCCGGCCGGGCGCAGCGGCGGCGCCTTGGGCGCGAAGAAGTTGTGAAAGCGCTATGCGAGACCGGTGGAAACGTAAGCCAAGCCGCTAATGTTCTCGCCATTCATCGCCGGCAGTTGCAGCGATTGATGGACCGCTACGGGATAGACCAAACGAACCCGGAATGGAGAACTGCTGCCTCTGTTCCGGCCGCTGGTGCTGCAGACACGGAGGTCGCTGCTATGGGGTCCGTGCTCACTAGGGAGGTCGTGATGAGAGCATTGGCCGCTGCCGACAATAACGTTTCCAGAGCGGCGCGAATGGTCGGCGTCCCCCGCAAGACGTTCCAGCGAGCATGTATGCGCCACGGCATCTATCCGCACCCAACCCCGGAGATCCTTGCAGCCAGTATGGAAGAGGCCAATCGCATTGCAGCCCAGCGCACACAAGCAAAGCGCCGACAGCTAGAAGACGCTCTGGCAGCCACTAGCGGCAACGTCAGTCGCGCGGCAGAAATCTGTGGATACGCCCGGCCGTACTTCTACAAGCTAGTGCACAAGCACGGTCTAGATGTGAACGACCACCGCATTCTAGGTGCGACAAAGCGCCAAGTGTCACTAGCTGACGTAACCTCCGATGGCCACCCTAGCAGATGATGCGACAGAGGCGTGGTATCGTGAGTGCTTGTGCTAGGCGAATCCAAGCTATCACGCTACTTTCGTGGCTCGAAGCCACCCAAGCGCATGCGGATGTCCAGCTTCGAGGAGTTGTCGCGCAACCGTCTATGGCCTTAATACATAATGACTTATGAGTGTATCCAATTCGCTAGTAACCGAATCGTCGCGCCTGACCAAGGAGGTTACACCGTGACGCAACTGTTTACTAACTCATTCCTTAGCTCTTTGTCGAGGAAAGCGGGCGTGGCACGTGTCGTGCATACCGGGAGGTATGACGAATGCCATGCATCGACTTGCTGCGATGACCGAGTCCGACTGTCCAGTGGATGTGCTGGAAGAGACCAACATCCTCGAAGACCAAGCATACTGCGCTCGCAACTCGGGCAAGTGGGTAGCTGTCGAACGAAGGAACAACCGGCCAATCTGCAGCGCACACGCGGACATGTTCGAAGTCGATGCCAGGGCCCAGAAGAGGGGCTACTTAGTAGGCGAGTACCGGCTGCTGAGAGTGCCGGAGTAGTCCCTCCGCTACAACAACTCTGTCTGCTTGAGGGAGGCGAGTAATGGGTCGCCTCCTTATGCGTTACGCTGACACCCTACGCCCGCTTGTCCCTGAGGTCCGACTGCTGCTGCCCACTCAGAGGTACATCCGTTACCCAGTGATCCCGGCACTTGTCGAACATGGCGAGCAGAAGCGGAATTGGGACTTGGTTGTTGACTCGGGGTCGGACTACTGCTACTTCAGGTCCGAGATGGGCGACACGCTGTTCGGCAAGGGGAAGTGGCAGACCGGTAGCCCCAGGAAATTCCCGCGGCATGGCATCAGCGGGGTGCGAATTCTAGCCTTCTTTCACGATTTGTCAATAACGCTGATAGACGCAGAGTTCCGGCGCCGGACGATCAAGGTGCCGGTCGGCATCTGCCAAACTACCTACGAGGAAATCGACGGCACACGGACCGTTGTCGCAGACTTCGCGCACGGTCACGCCGGCCTGCTCGGCCAGGTCGGGTTCTTCAGCGAGTTCAAGGAAGTCACGTCCAACTACAACGCCGGTACGATTACCCTTGTGTGGTAGGGCATCATGGACAGTTGCCTGTTACGGAGCGATGTCAAGGCGCGGCATGACGAAACGGCTGGCAGCTTGCAGCTCACAGCTTGCGGCCCGGACGAGGATGAGATTCGGATCGTCGAAGGAGGTAACAGGTGAGTGACAACGTTATGAGGTCGAATGGCGGGCGCGTGTCGCCATTCGAGCAGATTCGGCGGGTCAACGCGTCCGGCGCGGAGTTCTGGTCGAGCCGCGAGTTCGCCCAGGTGCTCGGCTATTCCGACTACCGGAACTTCGAGCAGGTCATTCAGAAGGCGCGGCTGGCCTGTTTCAACAGCGGGCAGAAGGTGGAGGATCATTTCGTTGACGTCACCGAATTGATCGAGATTGGCAAGGGCGGTCAATGGGCAAAGTCATGCCCGAGAATATGCCCGCGGCTGAGAGCATCAAGGCAGTCGAATCGAAGAAACGAAAGGCGCTCAGGCGGAAAGGGTAGCTTGTCGCAGGATCTCCGCCATTTCCGCCGCGGCATGACAAGACGGTCGGGCTCGCGGAGAGCTATGAACGATAAGCCCGGAACGATGAGCAACGGGCACCACGGGATAGCAGGGCTGGTCAAGACGATGATGACAGCCGACGGCCTACAGCTTGCAGCCTGCCCGTGTTGGACATGAGGTCGAGACGCGGCTAGAATGGCTTGACACACCATGAAGCCGGTCAGGTTTTCGGGCCATGCACGCTTGGAGATTGTCCGGCGGGGCATTCCGTTTGAGGTCGTCGAGCGCGTGCTGAACAGCCCTGAGCAGGTCGTTCCCGAACACGGTGATCTGTTGGCCCGGCAGTCACGCATTGAGTTGGAGGGCAAGCAGTACCTGGTTCGCGTGGTTGTCGCCGAACGCTCGGACGCGACTGTCGTTGTGACGGTGTATCGAACCAGCAAGATTGGCAAGTACTGGAGGTCGGAGTGAAAGTCACGTATGACCAGGAAGTGGATGTTCTGAGAGTTGTATTCAGCGGAGCGAAGATACAGGAGAGCGATGAGGACAAGCCCGGTGTCGTTCTGGATTATGACAAGGACGGCAACGTCGTAGGCATTGAGATTCTGAATGCCTCGAAGCGCGTGGAGAACCCCCGCTCAGTGGAGTACGCCGTCGCAGGCTGAACGCTATCCCTTGGCCCTAATCAGGGCGCATACCGCGGCATGACAATACGGTCGGTCTGGTCGAGAGGTTGATGACAGCCGACGACTTGCGCGTCCACGTCCAGCCTTTGAGGTGAGCCGCCCTGCCGCATTTGGCGGCTCCCTCGCGATTGCCTCCGTTTCCCGCACGTGCACCTGTGATACCAGGGGACACCAGATTCCGGATTGCCGACTGTAGATTGGCAGAGGGAGATGCCGGAGTCGGATTCGGGTTCGCAGACTGTTGACCCGTCGAGGTTTTGGGATATGCTAGCAGTCCGCTTAACCTAACATATGATTATCCAGTCGCGGCGCGAGGCCTTGGGCTGCGGGGCGCAGCCGGGGATTCACGTCGCGTCTTCCTTTCAGGAGATTGGAGGCTAGCGTGGAGATTGCGGTTTGCCTGAAGCGGGTCCCGGACACCGCTGAGGCCGACGTGAAGGTGGACGCAAGCGGCAAGGACATCGTCCGCGACAAGCTCGCGTTCACCATCAATGAGGCGGATAATTACGCGCTCGAAGAGGCGCTGCTCGCCAAGGAGAAGCACAACACCAATGTGACGCTCGTCTCGGTCGGCGCCAAGGAGTCGGAAGAGGTGCTGCGGATGGGCCTCGCCAAGGGCGCGACCGCGGCGGCGAGAATCGACAGCGCGGCGCTCGGGGAGACGGACGGGATCGGGACGGCGAAGGTGCTGGCTGCCTGGTTCAAGGACAAGAAGTTCGACCTCATCGTCACCGGCGCCATCGCGTCGGACGACGGGAATTCGCAGGTCGGGCCGGCTTTGGCCGAACTGCTCGGCCTTCCGCACGCTGCCTACGTGACCAAGCTCGACATCCAGGCCGGGAAGATTGTGGTGAAGCGCGAGCTAGAGGGCGGGTTCCTTGAGGTGAAGGAACTGGCCATGCCCGCAGTCGTCACCATCCAGACCGGCGGGAACACCCCGCGCTACGCCTCAATCATGGGCATCAAGCGGGCCGGGGCCAAGCCGATTGACCAGGCCGCGGCAGCCAAGCCCGAGGCGAGGACATCGCTCATCAAGGTCTACGTGCCGGAGGTGGTAGGAGCGGCGCAGATGCTGGAAGGAACGCTGGACGAAAAGGCACTCAAGATGGCTCAGCTTCTGAAAGAGAAGGGAGCGGTCTGATGAGCGATTCCAGACAATTCAGAAGTCAGAAACCAGAAACCAGAATGCAGAATTCCGGACACGGAGTCTTACCACCAAGACACAAAGACACAAAGGTCTGGGCATCGGACGAAGCAAGATGTGAGATGTCAGATGTCAGATGTCAGAAGTCCGGAGAGCTGTTAGCTGTTAGCTGTAAGCTGTGTGCGGGTGGTGCGTCATGAGCAGTATTCTCGTTCTGGTCGAGCATCGGCAGGGAGCGGTTCGGGATGTGACGTTCGAGATGCTGACCGCGGCCCGGAAGATGGGCGCGGGGAGCGTGGAGGCAGTGCTCCTGGCCGAGAACGATTCGCTGGCGGCGGCCGTGGCTCCGCACGCGAACAAGGTCGTCTGCGTTTCCGGCCCGGCGTTCAAGGATTTCAATTACGAGCCGTACCAGAAGGCGCTGGTGAAGCTGGTCGGCGAGAAGAAGCCGTCGGCAGTTCTGATTGCCAACTCGGCGTTCGGCACTGACCTCGGGCCGAGCCTGGCGGTTGCGTTGAACGCTGGACTCATCTCCGACGCGGTCGCGTTCACCAAGGCGGACAGTGGGTTCTCGGTTTCCCGAGGCATGTACGCGGGCAAGATTGTTGCAGACTGGGCAGTCGGTTCGGAGCCGGCAGTCATCATGGTCCGGCAATCGAACTTCAAGCCGGAGCCGGCGAGCCTCGGCGGCACCATCGAGAAGTGGGACGCAGGGGACGTTGTTTCCGGGGCCAAGACGAAGTTCATCAGCCTCGAGGAAGTGCCGACCACCGGGATCGACATTACCAAGGCGACCGTCGTCGTCGGCATCGGCCGCGGCATCAAGGAAGCGAAGAACCTGCCGCTCGTGCAGGAGTTCGCCCAGGACATCGGCGCGGTGCTGGCCGCTTCGCGGCCCGTGGTTGATGCGGGCTGGCTCCCCAAGGAAGTTCAGGTCGGGTCATCGGGCAAGACCATCAAGCCGAAGCTCTACATCGCGCTCGGCATCTCAGGCGCGTTCCAGCACATCGCCGGGATGAAGGGCGCGGATACGATTATCGCCGTGAACAAGGACCCGAAGGCGCCGATATTCTCGGTCGCCCATTACGGCATCGTGGACGACCTGCACAAGGTCATCCCCGCGCTACGGCAGAAGGTTAAGGAGATGAAGGCATGACCATGGTCCCGGATAGAGCAGAATTCAGAAACCAGAAACAAGAAACCAGAATTCCGGGCGGGGAGTAGGAATGGCGAAGAATGCCCCGAAGATAGGCGTCTACATATGCCACTGCGGCATCAATATCGCCCAGACCGTTGACGTGAAGGCGGCGGCCGAGTACGCGGCGACCCTGCCCAATGTCGTGGTCGCCCGCGATTACATGTACATGTGCTCGGACCCGGGACAGGACCTGATAAAGAAGGACATCAAGGAACTGGGTCTGACCCGCGTGGTCGTCGCCGCCTGTTCGCCGCGAATGCACGAGCCGACGTTCCGCGGCGCGGTGTTCGGCTCCGGCATGAACCCGTACCTGTTCGAGATGTGCAATATCCGCGAGCAGTGTTCGTGGGTGCACGTCGACCGGGCCGAGGCAACCGAGAAGGCGAAGGACCTGATTCGCAGCTCGGTCGCGCGCGCGTCTTTGCTGGAACCGCTGGAGGACCGGTACGCGGACGTGACCAAGGCGGTGATGGTGGTCGGGGCCGGCATCGCCGGTATCCAGGCCGCGCTCGACATCGCCGAGGCCGGGCACAAGGTGTACCTTTTGGAGAAGGAAGCGTCGATCGGCGGTCACATGGCCCAGCTCGACAAGACGTTCCCGACCCTGGACTGTTCCGCCTGCATTCTGACCCCGAAGATGGTGGACGTTTCCCGGCATCCGAACGTGGAGCTTTTGACCCTGTCGACCTTGAAGAAGGTGTCCGGGTTTGTCGGCAACTTTACCGTGACCGTGCACCAGAAGGCGCGGTTCGTTGACGCGAAGCAGTGCACGGCCTGCGGCGACTGCGCCAAGGTCTGTCCGCAGCGATTCCCGGATGAGTTCAACCTCGGGCTTTCGACCCGCACCGCCATTTACCAGCCGTTCGCGCAGGCGGTGCCGGCCGCGTTCTGCCGGAATGACAAGCAGTGCCTGGGCGCGCTGCCGCTCGCGTGCGGGAAGTGCCTGCAGGCGTGCGAGAAGAAGTGCATCGATTTCGACCAGAAGGATATCGAGCGGGACTACGAGGTCGGAGCCATCGTGCTCGCGACCGGGATGGACGTGTTCGACGCCACGACGCTGGCCGAGTTCGGCTACGGGAAGTATCCCGACGTGCTGACGTCGCTGGAGTTCGAGCGGCTCTGCTCGGCCGGCGGGCCGACCGGCGGCCACATCATCAAGATATCCGACGGCGAGGAGCCTAAGGACGTGGTCTTCATTCACTGCGTGGGCTCGCGCGACAAGGCAGTGGGCAATGAGTATTGCTCGCGCGTCTGCTGCATGTTCATCATCAAGCAGGCCCACCTGCTGAAGGACAAGATGCCGGACGCGAACGTCACGAGCTACTACATGGACATCCGCGCCTACGGTAAGGGATTCGAGGAGTTCTACGACCGGGTGCGCGAGGAAGGCGTCCGGTTCAAGCGCGGCAAGCCATCTGAGATATTCCGGCGCAAGGGCAAGCTGGTGGTGCGCGTCGACGACACCCTGGCGGGCAAGGTCATCGAGCACGAGACCGACATGGTTGTGCTCGGGGTTGGCCTGGTGCCGAGCGAAGGCTACCGCGAGCTGGCCCAGACCCTGAAGCTCTCGCTTTCGTCCGACCGGTTCTTCCTCGAAGCCCATCCCAAGCTCAGACCGGTGGATACGAACCTCGAAGGCGTGTACCTGGCGGGCTGCGCCCAGGGGCCGAAGGACATCCCGGATACGGTGGCGCAGGCCAAGGGCGCTGCGTCGTCGGCCATCGCCCTGCTGAACAAAGGCAAGGTGAAGGTTGACCCGATTGTCGCGGAGATAAAGGAAGAGGCCTGCTCGTCCTGCCATATCTGCGAGGCGCTCTGTCCGTACCAGGCACTGGTCTATGACACGCAGAAGCACGTGATGACGGTGAACCAGATTCTGTGCAAGGGTTGCGGCGTCTGCCCGTCGGCCTGCCCGTCCGCGGCCATCCAGCTCAGGCACTACACCAGTATCCAGATTGACGCGCAGTTGGATGCGTTGCTGAGCAAGGGAGGAGATAGCAGGGAGGAGAGAGCAGTGGCGGAGAAGGTGGAGGCGTAGATGGCTGAGTTCAACCCCACAATCATCGGTTTTGCCTGCAACTGGTGCTGCTACGCCGGTGCTGATTTGGCCGGGACCTCGCGTATGAAGTACCCGGCCAACCTGCGCATCATCCGCGTGATGTGCTCGGGACGGATTGACCCGCAGTTCATCTTGAGGGCGTTCAAGGAAGGCGCGGACGGCATCTTCGTCGGCGGCTGCCATCCCGGCGATTGTCACTACGTTTCCGGCAACTACAAGGCCGAGAAGCGAATCGACCTGCTGAAAGGTCTCTTGTCGGGGCTCGGTATCGAGCCGGAGCGGCTGGAGCTCAAATGGGTGTCAGCATCAGAAGGGCAGATATTCGCAGACGCGGTTACCGCCTTCACCGAGCGGATACGGCAGCTAGGGCCGCTCGCGCTGACCGAGCCGGCCGGCGCGTACTGAGGCTTTCTCAGACGCACCGCAAGTCATCGTCGCAGTCGCTTCGGGAGTGCCTCCGCAAACCGCATTCTCAATCCAGCCGGAAGTCGCCGCCACAATCCTTCTGCGACTGACCTTCCCAGTCCACTCGCGAATCTCCGCAGGAATCCTCCTGTACGTGCCTTCGCAAGTCGCTCTGCGATTGGCCTTGGCCGTGCCCGCCAGAATCGCCGTGCAACTCGCGTCCCGAGAGGCCTTCCGAACCACCCCCCGAACCGTTCCCGGAACGGTTCCCAAGGCGACACCCAGAGCGACCGTCTACGCGACCAATCTGACGTCTAACGGCTTACTTGTCAGTTACTTAGGCCGTCTGACCGTGGACTAACCACACCCGGAAACGCCAACCGGTGCCTTCCACCGGATTCAACGGTCAGAAACTTACGCTGAAAGCGGTCGGGGTTGTCAGCCGGAGGCTTCTGCTCTGCGTCATTCCGCCTAATGCGTGACGACGGCCTTCTGTACGTCGCGGGCTGCCTGCGTATCGAGACGGATGAAGTAGACGCCGCGGGCGACTGCGGCTCCGTTGCCGTCAGTGCAGTTCCAGGCGACAGAGTGTTGGCCGGCAGATTGCTCCTCGGCGACCAGGCGCTTGACCTCCCGGCCGGTCAGGTCGTAGACGGAGAGGGCTACTCGGCATGGCGAGGCAAGCGAATACCGAACGTCGAACCAGCCAGACATCGTCCGCACCTGCCATCCCGAAGACGGTCGCGGCCCGGCGCGATTCACTTCAGCGATGCCGTACCCGGTGTCGTGCAGAACGTAGACGTAATCCCTGTCGACCGCAACGACAAACATGCGCCGTCGAACCGGGTCGAGTTGAATGTCCTGAATGTTCCAGTTGTTAGGCAACACTCGTGTTCCTATGAACGAGTCGGTCTTGCAGTCGAGAACTCTGATGTAACTGGAATCGCCCGCCGCGAGGGTGAGATACAGACGGTCGCTCCATGGCACCCAGCATGTGACATACGCACCGCCTCCTTGTTGTTCGTATTCGATCTTCCTTAGAACCGAGTCCGTCGCGCAGTCCACCACCCACAGCGTGTCCGGCGTGTGCCAGTCGGTGCCGCGGTCAGCGAGATAGATCTTGTTGTCCCGCTCATCGACCGCTACCTGAGTGTTGTATAGCCCGCCCCAGATTCGCACGGGCACGGTGCCGACCAGCGTGTCGCGTTCCGTGTCGATGATACCCACATTCGAAGGTCCGGGCTCTCCCTGGAAAGGCGCGAGGTACGCCTTGTGGCAGGTGTTGTCGAAGAGGAGAGCGTCGGGTTGTACTCCGCTCACTCGGCTCACGTCAATCACCTTCAAGACCGAGTCGGCGACGTAGTCGTAGACGTAAAGCTTCTTGTCGCCGCCCTGCCCCACGTAGAGCTTCTGGTCGGCCGAATCCCACGACGCGTTCGTGCTGAGCCCTCCCAGTGCCAAGCGGCTCACGACCGTATCGGTAGCGCCATCAAATGCATAGAGGGTTTCTACCGCAGCCTTGTACAGTTGGTCAACGTCACTCAGATAGACATGCGAGGGCATGTCATAGCAGACATGCAGCCAGTGAATGACCGTGTCGGCTGCGGCGTCGATTACCAACGTGCTGTCGCTTGTGTTACGACAAAGGGTGTAGAGCTTATGCCTGCGCCAGTTCCAGGCATAGTAGACGTAGCCATACGTCTGGACCGAAATGGAGTCCACCACCTGATACGTCGAACAATCAACCACGTAGTAGCGCCCGGTATCGCTGGCGACGTAGAGCTTGTTGAGTTCCGGAAGGTAGGCCGCGGTCCCCAACCCACAGCCTTGAGCTGAAGAATGGGGAACCCTGATGACCGTGTCTACTTGTACCTGCGCGAACAACGCCACGGGAAAGAGGACGAGCAACAGCTTCATCATAGACCATGCTCCAATCTCGGAGGAGCGGAGAATCCGCCTCTCCGACCAGCGAATCTACTCTGCAACTGCCTTGAGCCTAGCTTTCTCCGTATCCGTGTCAAGTGATCGGTGCAGGTGAAAGACGGGGACACGTTAATCTTCTCATTCTCAAACGTCAAGGCGGGCACACGAACGGCGTGTCTTACTCCCGCGTCAGTTGCGTGCCGTGACTCGTTGTGTCTTCTTCCATACCTTGCGCTGCCGACGGATCACGGGCGCTAGAGCCCTCAAGGCCTCGTTGACGGCTGCGCTGTCCGGGAAGACGTCAATGACATCGTGCCCTACAACAACGACGATGGTACCTTCTGCATGCCGCGCTGCGGTTCTGCCGCGTGAGGCGCCGGAGAAGTCATGTTCCGGGCGCATGGCCGAAGGCGCTGTCACAACGGCTTCCCGGTTGACGAGGCGAGCATGTTCTGGACGAAGTCTATGAACCGCTGGGCGTTCGCTATCTGCTCACCCGCGAGGCCGGCGCTGACCTCGACATTGACCTCGTAGTCACCGAGTTGGCGGCATTCCGCCGCATCCAGGAGCATTCGATGGAAGCCCGCAGGGACCCGACCGGGCTTCTGAAATCTCTCGCCAAAGGCGGCAATGAGCGCGGAGTGACTGCTGTACTCAAGTCCGTCGCTAAGCAGTAGAGCCTCGACGACGTAGAACATCGTGTAGTATGCACGTGACGCCGCAAATCCATGGCTCCCTCGGGCATCAATCTCGCGGGCGACGTCCAGACTTTCGCGCGCCTTCGCCAGCAGCGCCCTCTGCTGTTCGTTCATACCGCGACGCCCTCCACCCGAGCGTTGCGGAGCAGCGGACTCTGTTCCTGGTCGAAGCGGCGTTCCGACACGTATACGCAGAGAATCACGACGTTGTGCTCCAGCGACAACTCGGAGGTGATTGGCAGCACGCGACGCCGCTCCTCTTCGACACTGACGTCCCCTCGGAGCACTACCATCACGTCTATGTCCGAATCCGCTCGGGCGTCACCGCGTGCCTGAGAACCAAACAGCACAAGCCGGACGAGCCGTTCGCCGTACAGCTCGCCCAGTCTGGCATGGAGTTCGGCAAGGACCTGCCTGACTTTGGACGTCATCTCGCAGTCAATGTAACTCACCGGCCGAGAAAGTCAAGGAGCTTGTCGGGGACACCTGTCTAACTCCACGTCCCTCGAATCTGGGAACCGATAGCACAGGGTAGTCGTATCCGCTCTACCCTGATGTCAGGACAGATGCGCATCGGCAGTGGGCCGCGACATCCGTACTCCGGACGTGGTCGAGAGTTCCTCGTTTGTGGAGGCAACCAATCACCGAAGCCGGATTTCACCCAACGTTCGGTCGGGTTGGTTGACCCGGGACGACGCGCGGATAGAATCAAACGGTGAAAGCTGAGCAGCGCAAGGCGACGAGGAAGCTGGACGAGGGCGCGATGGAGCGCGCCTTGCTCGGCAAGGTGAACGGCCTCGTCGCTGAGTTGTGTAAGACCCGAAAGACAATCAACCTGATGGAAGTCTGCGGCACCCACACGATGGCAATCTCCGGTTTCGGTATCCGTCGCGCGGTGGACCCGCGGCTGCGTTTGCTTTCCGGGCCGGGCTGCCCGGTCTGCGTTACCGCGCAGGAGGAGATCGACGCGGCAATAGACATCGCCCGGGGGGGCTTGGGACACAATTCGGCGAAAACGGGGACAGTCCCTCGGAGCGCGAGGACGCGCGGTACAGTCCCCGTTTTCGAGTCATGTCCCGCGCCGGGTCCGGCCGTTGTGACCTTCGGCGACATGATGCGCGTGCCGGGCACGCTGACTTCGCTGGAGCGGGAGAAGGCAAAAGGCGCGGACGTGCGGGTCGTATATTCGGCGCTGGATGCCCTGCGCTTGGCCGAAGAAGCGCCGGACCGGCAGTTCGTGTTTCTCGGGGTGGGGTTCGAGACAACCGCGCCCACCGTGGCGGCGACGGTGCTGGCGGCGCAGGAATCCAAGGTCTCAAACTTCTTCGTGCTCCCTATGTTCAAGACTATCCCGCCGGCGCTGGAAGCGATTGCGTCCTCGGACCGAGTGAATGTGGACGGGTTCATCCTGCCCGGCCACGTCTCTACCATTATCGGCACGCGACCGTACGAGTTCCTCCGGGACAAGTACCATCTGCCGAGTTGCGTGGTCGGGTTCGAGGCGCTCGACGTGCTGCAGGGAATTTACATGCTGCTCAGGCGGATGCATGATGACTTGGGCGAAAACAGGGACAGTCCCCGACCGCGAGGACGCGGCCGCAATCCGGTACAGTCCCTGTTTTCGGGTCATGACCAGCGCCCGAAGGTGGAAAACCAGTATATGCGAAGCGTGAAGCCCGAGGGCAACGCGAAGGCTCGGCAGGTGATGGACACTGTCTTCGAGCCCTGTGACGCTGTGTGGCGGGGTATCGGCGCGATTCCCGGCTCCGGTCTCGCGTTTCGCAAGGACTACGCCGCATTCGATGCTCGGAGTCGTTTCCACGTCCGCAATCGTCAATCGTCAATCGTAAATCGTAAATCAGGGTGTCGGTGCGGGGACGTGATGCTCGGCGTCATTGTCCCGCCGGAGTGCAAACTGTTCGCCAAGGCGTGCACGCCCGAATCGCCGGTCGGGCCGTGCATGGTGTCGACTGAGGGAGCATGCGCAGCGTACTACAAATATGAACGAGCGTAGGACGCAATGACAAAGAACAAAGGGCTAAGGACAAAGCAACTGGGACCGGAGTGGAATCCGCCGGGGATTGTCGGCGACATCGTTGACCCGCGCATCGTGATGGGGCATGGCGCGGGCGGCAGGAAGATGCACCGGCTGATAAAGAACGTATTCGTGAAGCACTTCGGCAGTCCCGCACTGAGGAAACTGGCCGATGGGGCGGTCTTGCCCGAGTTGCACGGGAATCTGGCGATGACCACCGACTCGTACGTCGTGCAGCCTTTGTTCTTCCCGGGCGGGGACATCGGCAAGCTCGCGGTCTGCGGCACGGTCAACGACCTTGCGGTGATGGGCGCCAAACCTCTCTTTATCTCGCTTGCGTTCGTCATCCGCGAAGGGCTGGAGGTAGCGAAGCTTGAGGCTATTTGCCGCTCGATCGCGGCGGCGTCCCGGAAGGCGGGCGTTCAAGTCGTGACCGGCGATACTAAGGTCATCGAGCGGGGAGAAGAAGAGGAGTTGTATGTCAACACGACGGGCATCGGCACACTTCTTCCGCGAGCACAACTGGGACCGGAGTATGTGAAACCGGGCGACAAGATTCTCATCAACGGTCCGATTGGCGAGCACGAGGCCGCGATTGCGGTCGCGCGCGGGGCCTACCGTTTCAAGGGCAAGGCCGAGAGTGACTGCGCCGCGCTGGACAGTCTGGTGTTGCCGTTGCTGGAGAAGCCCGGTGTGAGGCTGATGCGCGACCCGACCCGCGGCGGGCTGGCCACAACCTTGAATGAGTTTGCCGATGCTACCGGACTGGGATTCGTCATTGACGAGGCGGCGCTGCCGATAGCGCAACACGTGAAGGGCGTTGCGGAGCTCCTGGGACTGAGTCCGCTGTACATGGCGAACGAGGGCAAGGTCGTGGTGGTTGTCGAGCCAAGGTCCGAAGCAAGGACGCTCGCGAAGATGCGAGGGCATCGGCTGGGGAGAGAGACCGCGAGTATCGGCGAAGTCGTGAAGCAACCCCAGGGCGTGTGGCTCAAGACTCACCTGGGCTCGCTCCGTAAGTTGATCATGCTGGAAGGTGAGCAACTGCCGAGAATCTGCTAGAGGAATTGACGAGTGACGATTGGCGATTGTCGAATGTACTCTGGCACGAGTCTTTGGTGAGAATCAGGTCGTCTAACTAGAATCGCAAATAAGACGGATGCCATGACTGAAGCCGGGTTCACGCTGGACCAATTGAGCCCGTACATGCAGATCGAGGGCATACGGGGAAACCGCATAACCGGGCGTATCTACGACCCGGTGCCCGAGAATCTCGCCGCACTGAAGGACGTGTTCAAGGCGGCCGGTTTCTACGCCTTCTTCGAGCAAACGACCGAGGGCCACGCGGTGACCTACGGCTTTCCGCCACCGAAGCGCCGGCGCAGGCTCTGGATCAACGCGCTGCTGTTCGTTCTGACCATCGGCACGACCCTCCTGGTCGGTTCGTTCAACAACGGCGGGAATCCGTTCAAGCATCCGCTCGACATGCTGCTGCTCGGCTGGCCGTTTTCGCTCAGCATCATCCTCGTGCTGGGCAGCCATGAACTGGCGCACTTCCTGACTGCTCGTCGCCTCGGTGTGGATGCCACGCCGCCGTACTTCCTGCCGGTCCCCCATCCGATGACGGGGACGATGGGTGCTTTCATACGGATTGAATCACCGGTCCCGACGAAGAGCGCGCTGGTGCGGGTCGGAGTCTCAGGGCCGTTGGTCGGGTTCCTTGTCGCGCTGCCGGTCAGTTTCATCGGCCTGCTCCTTTCCAAGTCGGTTGCCGTCACCGGCTCGCCCGGCATCCAACTTGGCTCCCCGCTTGTCTTCTGGCTAATGTCGGAGTTGCTGCACCCAAAGCTGGGGCCGGGCAAGGACCTGATGCTGAATCCGGTGGCGTTCGCGGGCTGGCTCGGGCTGTTCGTGACCGCGCTCAACCTGCTGCCAATCGGGCAGCTCGACGGAGGGCACGTCGCCTACGCCGTGTTCGGCAGGCGCTGGCAGAAGCTAAGCTGGATAGTCATCGCCGTCCTCGCAGTGCTGGGGATGTTCTGGCTGGGCTGGCCTTTCTGGGCGTTGCTCGCCATCATACTCGGCCTTAGGCACCCACCGCCGATGGACGACCTTACCCCGCTCAACAAGGCGGACTGGCGCCTGGTCGCAGCCGCCGTGGTGATCATGGTCCTGACCTTCACGCCCGCGCCCTTCGGGTCGGTGCGGCTGTAGGTCCGGACGCGGACTTCACCACAAAGACACCAAGTCACCAAGCTTGAGGCGAAAAGGACGAATGCGGAGGGATGAAGGATGAATGTCCTGACGCCGACCTTTCATGATTCAGCCTTTCCGGTTTCATCCCTTCCTCTTTGTGTCTTTGTGTCTTGGTGGTAAGACTCCTGTCCTGGTCCCTTTTCTTGACTAGTTTGGCCTTGCGTCTAGGATAGTCCGATGTTCCCCACCATTCTCAGAGTCGGCAATCTGCATATCTACTCATACGGCGTGATGCTCTTCATCTCGTTCGTGTGCGGCATCGCGGTAGTTGAACACAGGGCGAAGAAGTTCGGCGTTGACTCGAAGCATGTGACGGACCTCGCGCTTTGGGTGCTGCTTGCGGTCGTGCTCGGCTCCCGGCTCTTCTACGTCGCGTTCCACTGGCAGGAGTTCAACCACGACCTCATCGGCATCATCGCGTTCTGGCGGGGCGGGCTGGCCGGACTGATGTTCTATGGCGGGTTCCTGGGCGGCATCATCGCGGGTACGCTGTTCGTCTGGCTCAACAAGCTGCCGGTGCGGAAGCTGATGGACGCGGTCACACCGGCGATAGTGCTCGGCGAGGGGTTCACCCGCATCGGCTGCTTCCTGAACGGCTGCTGCTTTGGTTCCCCGACGTGCGGCCCCTTCGGCGTGGTATTCCCGCCCAACTCGCCGGCCGGCGCGACTTTCATCGGACAGCCGATTCACCCGACCCAGCTCTACTCTTCGGCGGCTGGATTCGTCCTGTTCCTGTTCGCGCTCTGGCTGGAGAAGAGGAACTTGAAGCCGGGCGTGCTGGCCGCAATCCTGCTAATCATCTACTCGATCTTTCGGTTCGGGATTGACTTCCTGCGTTACTACGAGAACACCACGAACCTCTGGGGCAACCAGATCGTCGCGCTCTGCCTGACCGTGGTCGGGGTTGCGCTGCTAATCCTGTTCCTGCGCTGGCCAGGCAAGGGCGCGAGCACAAGCAGCGGCACGCGACGCTGAGTTTGGGCTTGAGCTTCCTTGCTTGAGCTTGGGCTTCCCAGGTAGCGTTCGCTTCCTTCTTAAGTCACTCGCCGACTTTGTCTACCCGCCGATATGCTATGGCTGCGACACCGAGATAGATGAGGGGCTGGTCTGTGAGGGATGCCGGTTGGCGCTCTTCACGCATGAACTTGCGGTCTGTCCGAAGTGCGGCCGGCCTTGCACCCGGACGGCGGAGACCTGCGGCCAGTGTCGGACAGCGTTCAGCCTCAGCCGCGTGCGGGCGCTGGGGCTGTATGTCCCGCCCTTCGACAAGCTGGTTCAGGCCTTCAAGTACTCGGGCAAGACCAAGGTCGGGGAGTTGCTAGGTCTCGCGCTCTCAGCCCTGGTTCAGCAGGACGAGGTGCTCTCAGCCGCGGACGCGGTCTGCCCCGTGCCGCTCCATCCGGCGCGGCTGCGCGAGCGCGGATTCAACCAGTCTTTGTTGCTGGCCGCGGCCATCTCGATTAGCACGAGCATTCCACTGGCTGAGTACATAACCCGCATCAAGAACACGTCTACTCAGACCGCGAAGCCAAAACCCGAGGACCGGATGAAGAACCTCGCCGGCGCGTTCCGACTCAGGTCTGATGCGCGCGTCGGCGGCAAGACGGTTCTGCTCGTGGATGATGTGATGACGACCGGCGCGACGCTGGACCAGGCGGCACAGCCGCTGCTCAGAGGCGGCGCCGCTAGCGTGCTCGGGGTGGTGGTGGCGGCTGCCCACGCTGGCGCAGGGACATGACCGAATTGTCCTCAATTCGGATCGTGTCCCGAGCCCAACCGGACCATGGTTCGGGCTAATGAATCCCGCGTCCGCAGGAACTGCGACATGAATGCAGCGTTAACCGGGTCGCGGCGCGGCGGGTTGAGCTTCAGCGGGTTGGTTGGCGTGCCATGAATGCGGACTTCGTAGTGCAGATGCGGACCGGTCGCCAATCCGGTCTGGCCGACATACCCGACAACCTGCCCCTGCCGGACCGTTGCGCCGGACCTGATTCCTTTGCCGAATCCGCTGAGATGTCCGTAGCGGGTCTCGTACCCCTCGGCGTGGCCTAGCACAACCAACCGTCCGTAGCCGCCGGCCCATCCGGCAGAGACTACGTGGCCGTCGGCCACCGCCTCAACCGGCGCGCCCGCGGGCGCACCGTAGTCGACGCCGTAGTGCTCGCGGACTATCCGCAGAATCGGGTGATACCTTCGGCCGAAGAAGGAGGTGACGCGCGAGAAACGGAGCGGCGACTTCTGGAAGGTCTTGCGCAGGTTCTGGCCGTCGGCGTTGTAGTAGTCGGTTATCCCTTCCGGATCGGTGAAGCGATACCCCGAGAAAGAGCCGACCTGGCCCCAGTAGCTCGCCGCCAGTATGTCGCCGTAGCCGACGCAGACCGAGTCGCAGTACTTCCGCTGGAAGAGAATCGCGAAGCTGTCGTTCTTCTGGACCTCGGAGAAGAAATCGACTTCCCAGCCGAAGATGTCGGTGTAGTCCATTATGAGTTGCGGTGACTCGCCCAGCGCCATCATCGTCTCATACAGTGAGCTGGTGATGGTCCCTTTGACGAATGCCGTCGTCTGGGTGATGTGCCGGAACAGCATCGACACGCGGGCACCGGCCGAGTCGAGGTCAATGCGATAGACGTGCTCGACGTCCTGCCGGTAGAGCAGGCGGCGCGGCGCGGACTGGGCCCCACGCCGTCTCAGCACGAACAGACTGTCACCGGGCCGCATTGCCCGGAAGTTGAAGCCCGCGGCATTGAGGGCCGGAACAACGCGGCCGACATCCTCAGGCGCGAGGCCGGCGCGGGCGAGGACTTTCGCCATGATTTCGCTTGGCTTCACCGAGTACGCGGATGTGTCGTATGGTATGGGGGCTGCCTGAGCTTGCGTCTGCACCTTGACTTGGTCTTTGAGTCCTGCCACGTGTGCCCGGTGAGCGAGGGACACGAACACAGCCAGAAGAACCAGGGCGAGGACGAAGGCGAGCGTTATTCCGACCGCGACCCAGCGGCCGTAGCGGGGTGACTCTTTAGGTTTGGGCGGAGCCGACCGCCCGGGGAAGGGCGGCAAAGGTCCGGGTTGACGTTGGGGGGTATCCGGGTTCTCGGGCACGGACTAGATGATACCCGCACCCCGCGTCCCGCGCAACAGCGCGCGAACTTACCGGAAACCGACATGGACACCACGAACCAGGTGCATGAAACGCATCTTCGAGTTCTATCTCGGCCCGCTTCGTGGTCTGCGTGTCTTCGTGAGTGCATGGTGTGTCTCATCGTATCCTCCCTGTTGTCGGGAGGTCCCTCCAGCAAGACGAGACTCTATCTGTGTCCATCCGTGTTTATCCGTGGCTACTCTCTTCGTGGCTGGATTCCGGCTCCGTCTCTTGGCGTCCTTGGCGGCTTATCTGCGACCATTCGGGGGTTTGAACCGAACCGCGGCGCGCGTCGGGGCTCTCCTCGTAGCTCTCCAAGGAACTCCGCTCGTTGGTTAGAGGGTTACCCGCAGAGTAATCCGGGAAGGAACTCTGACGGGAAAGCCGACTGTAACTCGGCAAGGAACCCGGGATTGAACCCGACCTGTTACCCGGCAATGAACCGGACGAGGAACTCTACTCGTTGCCCGCGAAGTAGCGGTAGACGTAGCTGTGGAAGTTGCCGGTGAAGTAACCCGCGTCGTTCCTCGGGAAGTTGCTCCGGTCGTTACCTCGGAAGCTATGTGCGGAGCTACGGGGGGAGCATAGGAGGGGTTGGGAAGGGAATAGGGGTTAGGGTATTGGGAATAGGGAAGTTAGGACAGGAATTCGCGGTTGGAGGAGTGTGTACTATATTACACAAACAGGATCTGGATTGAGCGATGAAAATGCTGCTCTCCACCCGTGGCTGAAGGACTCGCGGCGAACTCAGACTTCCCCGCATCCGAGCCCGGCTGACGCAAGGCGCGTGCCGGCCCGCCAGTTCGCCGACTTGGCCCTCGGCGGCCTCGACCGCCGGCTCAGACGCGCTTAGCCGGCTTCGGTTCGGCAATTCTGCATTCTGGTTTCTGATCTCTGATTTCTGGATTATCTGAAGTCCGCCGCGCTGTGTTCTCGCGCGGAGCCGTCCGTTTCCGACTACTGCAAGCTGCCAACTGAGAACTGGTTACTCGCGTCAGTGTACCGCCGGCCTCGACCGCCAACAGCACCTCGTCCGGCGCTCGCACCAAGCTCTGCAACGGCACCAGCTTCGAGTGCCGCAACAGCGATCGCTCCAGTTCCTGCAGCAGGTCAAACAACAGCCGCCGTCCCCGCCCGCGTACCGACACCCGCTCTGGGCCTGAGCCAAGCCAGCAACCGTCTCAGCCCTCATACAGCCGTTCCTGAACTTTTGTCGCTTGACATCTCAGGCTTTTGGGGCATATTTCATGTCACTCCCGGGAGGTAAAAGATGCCGACCATAGACATCGGATTCAGACTGACTGGCAGAGAAATACCTGCCGACCACAGCTATGCGCTCTATGGCGCTGTGTCGCGCCACGTCCCTTGGACTCATGACTCGGCCCAAGAGACCTTGGGCATACACCCAATCAACGGCCTTCTTGCTGGCAACCGCCTGCTACATCTGACCCCGTCAAGCCGACTGACCTTCCGACTCGACTCCGACCATGTCCGCGAACTCCTACCTCTCGCCGGCGAGGAACTCGACCTGGACGGCTATAAGCTCCGTGTCGGTGTGCCGACCACGTACTTGCTCAAGCCGGCGGCGACTCTTCGCAGCCGACTCGTCACGTTCAAGCACCGCATGGACCCCGAGTCGTTCCTCGCCAAGGCGCAGGAGGAGTTCTCCAGACTCGGAATCATGGGAACGCCCGGCCTCATCCGTCGCAGTGGGACCAAGTCACTTGAAGGCCGCAAGGAGATGACTGCTGACCGTTCGCCTTCCATCCGTCGCACTCTCCGCATCCACGACAAGGAAGTCGTGGGCTTCGCGATGGAAGTCTCGGGCCTCTCTGCCGACGATTCCCTCCGACTGCAAGAGCATGGCCTCGGCGGTCGCCGCCGCTTCGGCTGCGGCATCTTCGTGCCGACGCGGCACGCCTGATGGCCGACTTCGTGCGTCTGCTGGCAAAGTCCAGCGACAATCCCGACGCACCGCTCGATTCCGAAACGCTGCCGGGCCACACGCGCAACGTGCTTGCCACGGCGTCAACGCTCGCGGACACGGTCGGCCAGCAAGCGCTCAGCTCGCTTGGCCTCAATGATGCGTTCAATGCAGAGTTCCTTCGGGCCGCTCTCCTACGCGCGGCCGTCCTCCACGACCTCGGCAAGGCCAACGACCAGTTCCAGCTTGCCGTCCGCAAGCCCGGCACAGCTCAAGCGCTCAGGCACGAATGGGTCAGCGTTTGGTTGGCCCTGCGCGACGACCGCCTGAACCGATGGCTCCTTGCGGACTGCACGCCTGTCGTCCGCAGCGCGGCCCTCTACGCGGCGCTGGGACATCACCTGAAGCTGAAGGACGCCGCTGACATTGCTGTCCGCACCGCCGGAACCACCGCGAGGCTGTCACTCAATCACCCCGACTTCCGTTCCTGCCTTCAGCACGGCGAGGCGCTCGCTGGCCTGCCTCGTGCTCCATCGCTGACGTCCTGCAGCATTGACCTCTTGGCTCGGCCGCTGGCCGAACTCCGAGACTGGCTCCGCGACGACGACTGGTGGACCGAGAAGGCAACCACCGAAGAGAAACGGTTCGTGGCTCTGGTCAAAGCCCTGCTCATCAGCGCCGATGTAGCCGGTTCCGCCGTACCGCGCTCAGGGGAAAGCCCGGAGCGATGGACTGAGTCGGCCGTGGCAGAAGCCTGCACGGTGGACATGCTCGCCGAGGTGGTCTCCAAGCGCCTTGGTGCGCATGCCTCGCGGCCCTTCCAGGAACAAGTGCGGGACACGCCAGGCCGCCTCACGTTCGTCCGAGCCGGCTGCGGCAGCGGCAAGACACTGGCCGCATACATGTGGGCCCAGAAGAAGGCAGTCGGCAGGAAGCTCTTTGTCTGCTACCCGACTACCGGCACCACGACTGAAGGATTCCGCGACTACATCGAGGCTGCCGACATGGCCGAGCACGCCCAACTCAAGCACGGCCGCAGCGCCGCCGACATCGAACTCCTGCTCGAAGACCGCACCGCCGACGTGCTGGAACGCACCAAACGCTACGAGTCGCTGACCACGTGGCACACGCCCATCACGCTCTGCACGGTGGACTATGTTCTCGGCCTCATCCAGAACTACCGTTCCGCGCTCTTCTCGTTTCCGGGCATAGCCAACGGTGCGTTCGTCTTCGATGAGGTGCACCAGTACGGTGACCGCCTCTTCGCCGAGCTACTGAGGTTCATGGACACGTTCCGTGGTACGCCGGTCTTGTTGATGACCGCCATGCTGCCGGACCAGCGCCTTCAGGCTTTGCGGCAGGCAACGGCCGACTCGGGCGCGGAACTACAGGTGGTCGATGGCCCGGCCGGACTCGAAGAGCTACCGCGGTACGAAGTGGCCGGCGTTCAGACCGAGGAACCTTGGCAGCAGGTTGACCAGACGCTCGCCCGAGGCGGCAAGGTCCTGTGGGTAGCGAACACGATAGACCGGGCGGTCTCGTTCGCGCAGGCCGCGAACGGCCGCAACCCGCTCATCTATCACAGCCGTTACCGCTACGTAGACCGCCTGAAGAAACACGCGGCCGTGATGACCGCGTTTGACGACGGCAACCCGAAGGTCTCGCTGGCCGTGTCAACGCAGGTATGCGAGGTGTCCCTGGACATCTCGGCCGACCTGCTCGTCACCGACATGGCACCGATACCCGCGCTCATCCAGCGCCTCGGTCGCCTCAACCGTCGCGCGTCGCCGGACGACCCGAGGCCGGTGTGCCGCGCGCTCGTTCTGCGCCCTGACAATCGGTTCCCCTATGATGAAGAGGAATTCGACTTCGCGACTATCGAGAAGTGGCTGGCTCGGCTTGCCGGACGACCGGTGTCTCAGCGTGACTTGGCCGAGGCCTTTGCCGCCGAGGACAATGGCGTCGAACCTCAGCCCGTGGAATCTGCGTGGCTCGACGGTGGCCCGCTGGCCTATCAGCAACCCGCGCGCGAAGGCGAAGGGTCAGTGTCGGTGCTACTGCCCGAGGACAAAGCGGCATGCCTGACTCGCTCGGGCAGACCGGACACGAAGCAGGTGACTCGTCTCGCAATTCCGATGCCGCTGGGCCGGGTCGCGAAGGAAGTTGAGCATTGGGACCACGTCGGGTCTGCACTGGTTGCGCCCGCCGGTCGTATCGAATACTCCGAACAATGGGGAGGCAAATGGGCAAAGAAAAACAAATGACCGTTGAGAGTCCGTTGACCATAGGGCTGTTCGATTCAGGCATGACCGCCCTGCACAAGGTGGGCCTTGCCGGACTGTGGATGACACTCAAGGTGCTCGACACAGACAAGGCCGCGATCCTCCGCCGCCCGACCGGATGCGGATGGGAACTTGGCGACCATGCTGTGAAGCTCGTCTGGGACGGCAACCTTGCCCAGTTCCTCGCCTGGCTCATCGACGAGTCCTTCAAGCTGGACAAGAAAGGGCTATTCTGGTTCCCGGCCCTTGGCGAGCCAATAGCCAACCCGCAGCAGGCAGTAGTCCTGCAGTCAGCCGTGCTGGGGTCGTTCCTGCAGCATGGCCGAACGCGCAAGGCCGACAAGTCCATCGAGGCTGGAGGCAGCCTGTCCGTAACGGTAGACGACGCGCCACTGGTCGTTACGTATCGGCGCGTGCAGCACTACGCTCATCAGGACGCCGACTTCCCACCGGACGGACTCGTCCGGCTTGCCGGCTGGCACTTCCCGGGCGGCGCGGTTCGCCACACTGGGCTCGGTAATACAACCGCGCTTGAGGAACCGCTTGGCCGGACGCTTGCCTTGCAGTTCGCAGTTGTGGGCGCAGTATACTTCGAAGTCAGGCGGCGCGGTCAGGGCACGCGGACAGCGTACTCAATCGTGCTGCCCGAAGTCACAGACCTCAGCGCCTACGCCCGCGCCCGCGCGCTGTTCGTCCGCTACGGCATCCAGCAGCTCGTTGCGTCCGGCTCAGCCGACGCCGGTATGCGCGTGCTGGCCGAACTCCATGCTGCGGGCATCCTCGCCGACGTACGCTCGGCTTCCTGCCGGGTTGTGTCATTCGGTGTTGTGCCGTGGTCGTCGCAACAGAAGACCCGCGTCCAGTTGCTGACGGTGCGGCCCGGCTCGGCAGAAGGACTGCGCACGTATGCTGCCTGCCGCGCGGTCCTGTCCCCGAAGCTCGTGCGGCGCGAGGACAAGCCGCCCTTCTGGGACGTACCGCTTGTGCCCGACATGGTCGCTCGCAACGCGGCATCCGGACAACCGTGGTACATTGGCTTCGCGGACCTAGTAGCCGACAAAGACCGCCGCGAACACGTATTCAGATATGAGAGAGGAGGACTGACAAAGATGGTAGATGACTCACAGACCATGCCCGAAGGTGCGGACCGGACGTTCATCCTTGCCTGCCAGGAAGCCCTGCGCCGGTACATGGGCCAGAAGTTCGGCCGAGCCGGCGGGGCAGACTGGGGCACCGAGTTTGAGAAGGTACGCGTGAGCTTTGCCCGGTGCAAGAACGCACATACGTTGAGGGAGACCATGACCGATTTCTGGGCCAGAGGTGGCGCGCTGCACCAGGGCGACAAGTCCCTGCTCAAGAGCGAAGGCCTCTGGTGGCAGCAGGTGTTGCCGCTGTTCAACGAGAAGAACTGGCGCCGCGCCAAGGACCTTGCCCTGCTCGCGCTGGCGTCGTATCCGGGCGGCAAGGAAGAAGACAAGTAAGGAGGAAAGCATGAGTAAACATCTCTTCGGTATCATCGTCACGCCGTTCGGGACCGCCGCCAACAACCGGGGTGAGAACGAAGGCAACATCACGACGCTCCAGAAGATGCTCTGGAACGGCGAAGTCCACTCGACCGTGTCCGCCGAGGCCATCCGCTGGGCATATCGCTACTTCTGGCAGCGTTCCGGCCTGCCGGTCAACCGCAAGTGGGACGAACAGAAGAACGACCACGTCTGGCAGGACCCGAAGTGGCTGCCGTGGACAGACCCGACCGGCAAAGGCAAGGGCAAGGACACGTTCATCGATGATGACGTCATGGGCTTCATGCTGGCCGAAGCCGGCAAGACGGAAGGCAACGACGCCGAGGCGGGCAAGGGGAAAAGGACCAAGGGCACTTGTGACAAACGTCGCGGCCCGCTTGAACTCACCCGCTCAGTCTCGCTGACACCGTTCTCCGGCGACATCACCTTCAACGCCAAGAGCGGCGAAAAGGGTAGCACCAGTCTCTACGGAACCGAAATCCACGCGACGCGCTACCAGTATGGGCTGGCGCTCACGCCCAAGGCGCTCGCCGAGCCTGAGCGGGCACTCGCAGTCGTGGACGCCGCCATAAGCCTGTCTGAAGTCGCGGGCAATCAGTCGCGGTTCCTCTTCGACTTTTCACCCGAGTCGGTCGTCTTCCGCTGGACCGACGACTTTGCCCCCCGCATGCTCTACGCCTACGCGCAGGACGCCGAGGGCAAGCTCACAGTGCCGGCCCTGCTTCGCGTCGTTGAGTCCGGCGACATCGACCCGGATGAACTGGTCATCGGAGGCACAATCGCGGCGGACCCGGGCGTGAGAGAACTGATGGACGAAGGTGCTTTCCTCGCGTCCGGCGTCAAGGCCGCGGCCGACGAGGTGAAGAAACGCATCAGGACTGACCTCGGTCTGAAGTAGGACAGCCATGGACAGCTTACGGCTGTTCGTGTCTGTCCCGGTTGCCGGGTTTCGTGTGGCACAGGCACGCGAGTTCTGGGAAACCTATCCCATTCCCCCGCCGGCAACGGTCTACGGCATGTTGCTTTCACTCGTCGGCGAGCCAAACCGCCTCACTCATCAGGGCGCAGAGATAGCGGTCGCGTTGGTCTCTGCCCCGGAAAGGTCAACCGTGCTGCGCACGCTCTGGCGCGTGAAGGAGACTGAGTCCGGTCCGGGACAAGGCTCAAACAAGCGGCCGGACTTTCAAGAACTCCTGAGCGACGTACGGCTTTCGGTCTGGCTTCGCCGCGGCGAAGCAGAGCAAGCGCCGTCGAGCTTGTACGACCGCGTGACAGCAGCCATGCTCAGCCCCGGCGACGTGTCGCGCTCCGGCGGCCTGTCATTGGGCGAGAGCACACATCTAGTCAATGAGGTCAGACAGTGGCGTGACAGCGACCCGCCCGAAGGCAACCTCGTGCTGAACGACCCTCAGGGTGACCTCAGCCTGCCGGTCTGGCCCGACCACGTCGGTTCCATCGGCACCCGCTGGTGCCAGTTCCGGCTGAGCGACCGCACACCGTTGCCCGCCGAGCCGCCGACGGAGGCGTGGACCGCAATCCGCCCGCCTGCGTGAGCTACGGAGCTAGACGATTGCCTCTGATGCCGAAAGGCGTTGAGCACTACGGGAAGTATCGACTGTTCCCGGACAAGTCCTCAAATGACGAGCCCTCTGATGCCGAAAGGCGTTGAGCACCCGTGCCAGCCGCGTAGCATTGTAGCCGCTGTGGTGACGTGACGAACCCTCTGATGCCGAAAGGCGTTGAGCACAGAACGTGCCGTGCTCGATTCAATCGCGGGATTCGGGTGACGAACCCTCTGATGCCGAAAGGCGTTGAGCACAACCAAGACGGATCCAAGCTGGTCGCTTCCTACACGTGACGAACCCTCTGATGCCGAAAGGCGTTGAGCACCACACATCCGACGCAGAGTCATCGAGATGCAGGGCTGGTGACGAACCCTCTGATGCCGAAAGGCGTTGAGCACTTTAACGCAGTCGGCTGCGACATTACCTTGCAGCTGTGACGAATCCTCAGATGCCGCAAGGCGTTGAGCACGCCTCTGGCTTGTCGTCTGGACCGAGGAGAATGACGTGACGAACCCTCTGATGCCGAAAGGCGTTGAGCACGGGTGGAACGCCGCCGAGCGCCTGCTTGGCAAGACGTGATGAACCCTCTGATGCCGCAAGGCGTTGAGCACCTCGACGCCACCGAGACCACCTTCGACTTCCGTGGCGCGATGAACCCTCTGATGCCGAAAGGCGTTGAGCACCTGGCCGAGGTTTGGGACCCAATCCTTGAGCGCTAATGATGAACCCTCTGATGCCGAAAGGCGTTGAGCACTTCGGGCAACCGAGCTCCTCGTTGACCTTGTCACCGGTGACGAACCCTCTGATGCCGAAAGGCGTTGAGCACTCCAGGTAGGTCATGCGTTCGATGACTGCGGGGACCAGGATGAACCCTCTGATGCCGAAAGGCGTTGAGCACTTGATGATGTTATCGTCAGGGCTATCCTGACCGAAATGACGAAACCTCTGATGCCGAAAGGCGTTGCGGCAAATCGTGATACAATACGAGGCCCTGCCTGCTCAGCGAGTTGAGAAATGGTGAGGGATGAAGGCGGAGGGCGGAAGGCCGTCGTGCAGGTGGATTGGAGAAGCACAAGCCCCAATCTGTCCGCAAGGTGGTGCTGACGAAGTAGTACCGCGGCCGGGCGGGCGGAGATAGGACAGGGGCGCGATGGGGTGCGTTCCTGTTTCTTGACAGTGCCGGTTTTGGTAGTAGCCTAACAGAGGTTCCGGGGCGGTTCCCGGCAAAGTGGAACAGCCCCTGGAACTACGCAAGCTGACAAAGGAGTATGCGATGAAGAGGATGCTATTGGTCGCGCTGGCCGGTGCGGGGGCGCTCGCGGCGTTGGTCCTGATTCAGGGCTGCGGCGTATTGGGTGGACCGCCGACCGGGGTGGCAGTGAGTGCCGGCCCCGGTGACTCCGACAGCACCGTTGTGGTGTCGTGGACAACTCCGGCCGAAGGCGCACCCGACAAGTACATGGTGTGGTTCCGCCAGCTTACCGATTCGGGGTACTCGGTGGTCGGCGAGACAACCGCGACTTCCTACGCTCACAGCCCGCACGGCATGACCGGTCAATACAAGGTGACGGCCGTGTTCGGAAAAGACACGTACGAGGGGGCGGAGAAGCCGTCCACGGTGCCGATTTACAGCGCCGCGACTGTTCTGTACGAGATCAACAAGGACTCGAGTTACTGCGGCTTTGGCTGGACTCGTGACTCGGGCATCGGCCACGTGTACGCCATGACCGAGAGCGCGAATTGCGCGTCGGTTGACTTCTACATATCCGACCGGCAAACCGGGTACGGCGAGTCACTGCTCAAGGTTGTGAGCCCGAACGTTGACACCATCGACCCCGGGGCCGGGATCGTGCCCAAGGCCGGCTGGCGTTCGAACGGGTTCTCGAATCCGGTGATGGACCCGCAGAGCCCGCTGCCCGCTTATACGGCGCCGCCGAACGCCGACTACTTCATATACACGGTCATTACGACGCAGCCGTGCTACATCGGGTGCTACACGGCCGGTGATACTCTGAAGCACTATGCCCTGATACAGGTTGACAGCTTCAACGTTGCTTCGGGCAAGCTGTGGATGCAGTCGTGGTACCAGCTCGTCCCCGGACTGAGGTTGATCAGGCACTGAGGAGAAGGCCGCAGTCCGAAGACCGCGTGGCGGTATCGATGACGGCAAGGCCCGAAGCGCGAAGTCAGAGTGACGATTGAAGCCCCAATGGAGAAGAAGCCGGAAGCGGTCGTTCGCGCTTGCAGCAGTACTCGTCATTCGAGTTTCGGTACTCGAGGCTTACCGGAAGTCACAACACCAATGAGCAACTGGCTGGGGAAGTCCGTCCTGATTGGCTTGCTTGTTCTGGTCGGGTGCGGCGGCAACGGGCGAGCGCCGTCGAACCTGAGGCTTGAGGCCGACACCGACAGCACGGTTAAGGTCATCTGGAGCGTGCCGACCGACGCCAAGCCGGATGAGTACCTGGTCTCTTTCCGGGCGGCACACGAGACCAGCTTCAGCCTGGTTGGGGAGACAACCGCGAATATCTGGGTCCACAATCCGAGCGGCGCGACCGGCTGGTACCGGGTCGAGGCGAGGTACGGAACCGCGAACTATGCTGCCGGCGCGAATCCGACCACGGTTCCGGTGTGGACTGACACGGTGACGCTGGCAGAGCTGAATGCAACGGGAAATTCCGGCTTCGGCTGGGACCGGCAGAGTGGTCAGGGCCGGCCTCTTGCGATGACCGACGAGCACAACGTGAAATCGGTTGACTTCTATGTCACCGATTTCAAGCCCGCAGGGATGAACCAGGGGCCGTATTCGATCGCCAGTCCGGACATGGGGCCGAGCGACCCTGCCGACGTCGTGCCGACCGATTCCTGGCAGGCCAGCGCTTTCACTGACTCACTGCCCGATGAGAACGCGATGCTGCCGGCATTTTCGGAGACGGCCTATTTCAACTATACCGATATCCTGAGGGTCCCCTGCAGCGTCGGCTGTCTCACCGCCGGCAACCACTACGCGCTGGTGAAGATTGTCGCCGTCGATGTCGAGCACCAGTGCTTGCGGGCGGAGATGTGGTACCAACTCGTACCCGGGCTGCGGCTGACCGGGCACTGAGGTCGAGGCTAAGGCTTAGGCAGAGGTTAAGGTCAAGATAGGACATGATTCCCTCCCAATCTCAGCCTCAACCAAAGCCGGCTGCAGGTGCTGGCCCTTCGTCGGAGCTGGTCGAGCTGTTCCGGCGGCTTGAAGCCAAGGTCGATGAAGCGACGCGGCTGATCGCCAACCTGAGGCGCGAGAAGCTGGAACTCCAGGCACGGCTTGAGCAGGCGACCCGGGCCCGGGCCGAGACAGTGCAGCGGATTGACGCGCTGATTGACAAGATTGACGGTCTGCTATAGATTGAGTTCGATGGGAGCCGATGAAATCAGTTATCGTTAGTGTCTTTGGCAGTGATTATAATGTTAGAGCCGACAGTGACGGCGATCACGTTAAGAGAGTTGCGGAAATAGTTGACCACAAGATGAAGGAGATCGATGGCCAGTTTCACCAGGGCTCAAGCACGCGCACGGCGGTGCTGGCCAGCATGAATCTGGTCGATGAACACCTCATTCAGCGTCAGGAGGACGCGCGCTGGGCGTCGCGACAGGTCGGCTTGCTGATTGACAAGTTGGAGTCCGTTCTTGGAGTAACGAGCGCCAAGTGATGAATGTCGGGGCACGACTTCGACATTCGTCCTTCGCACTTCGCACTTTTACATAAGGCTCCCTGCTGTGTTCGTGATAGTTGGCTAAGTCTTGAGCCAACACCCGTGAAGTGGGCGCTCGATAGCGCCGTGGACTGCCACTCCTCGTTGAGCGGCGCGAAGCGGCACTGAGGCGCCCCGGTTTACGACGGGTTCATAGACTGGTCACTACACGGCACCGCGGGGTTTTGTTTTGTTTGGAGGAATCATGAGTCTGATGGTGGAAATAGTGCTGGCAATTGCCGGTTTCTTAGTTCTGGGAGTGGCAGGATTCTGGTTCGGGTTCGTCATCAGCCGGCGCGCCGCCCGCCAATTAGTGAACGGCGCCGAGCAGGAGCGCGACCGGACCTTAAAGCAGGCGCAGGAAGAGGTGAACCGGGCGCGGGAGAAGTCTGAGGCCGCGGCCAAGCTGGAGTGGGAGCGGGAGAAGCTGAAGTTCGAGACCCAGACCGCGACCACGCGCAGGGAGCTGGAACGGCTGGAAGCGAAGCTATCCGAGCGCGATAGTTTCATCGGCCGCCGGGACAGCGTTCTGACCCAGAAGGAGGCGGACCTCATCAGGAAAGACCGCGACATCGCTGCCCGGGATAAGATCGTACGGGCCAAGATGGAGCGGCTGGACCAGCTCATCAGCCAGGAGAATTCCAAACTTGAACGGCTCGCGGGCCTCTCTTCCGAGGAGGCGCGACGCGAGCTTTGTCGGAACCTGGAGAACCAGGCCCGGCTCGAGGCCGCCCAACTCGTCCGGGACATCAAGGAAGAGGCACGGGGACAGGCCGAGGAGGAGGCGCGGGAGATTATCACGTGCGCCATCCAGCGTTGCGCCGTGTCGCACGCGGCCGAAACCACGATATCGGTCGTGAGCCTGCCCTCGGATGAGCTGAAGGGCCGGATTATCGGCCGCGAGGGCCGCAACATCCGTACCTTCGAGACGCTGACCGGCGTCGAGGTGATGATCGACGACACCCCCGGTGCGATCATTATCTCCGGGTTTGACCCGGTCCGGCGCGAGGTCGCCAAGCTGGCGATGGAGAGGCTCGTGGCCGACGGCCGGATTCACCCGGCGCGAATCGAGGAGGTGGTCGGTCGCACCCGGGACGAGATGAACGCTCTCATCAAGTCGACCGGCGAATCGGTCGTGCTGGAACTGGGCATCGTCGGCCTCCACACGGAGCTTTCCAAGCTGCTGGGCCGCCTGAAGTACCGAACCAGCTACGGACAGAATGTGCTGGTTCACTCGAAGGAGGTCGCTTATCTTGCCGCGTTGATGGCGCAGGAACTGGACCTCGACCCGGCCCTGGCCAAGCGGGCCGGGTTGTTGCACGACATCGGCAAGGCCGCGGACCAGTCGATCGAGGGACCCCACGCGAGCATCGGCGCGGAACTCGCCCGCCGGTACGGCGAGGACGAGCTGGTGGTGAACGCGGTGGCGGCGCACCACGAGGAAGTGATGCTCGATTCGCCCTACGCTTTCCTCGTAGCTGCGGCCGACGGTGTGTCCGGCTCACGGCCCGGGGCCAGGCGTGAGAGTTTCGAGACGTATGTCAAACGCGTGGAGACGCTCGAGACAATCGCGTCCTCGATGGAGGGGGTCGAGCGGGCTTACGCGATACAGGCCGGGCGCGAGATCCGGGTGCTGGTCGAGCCGGACAAGGTCACGGACCACGACTCGGCGGAACTGGCGGCCAAGGTTGCGGCCCAGATTCAGGCAGAACTCAAATACCCCGGGCAGATCAAGGTCACCGTCATCCGCGAGACGCGTGCAGTCGACTACGCTCGCTAGGACAGGCCAAGGTCAAGGTTAAGGTCAAGACAGGACATGAGTCCGTCTGAATATCAACCTCAGCTCGGACCTCGGCGTCTCCCCGGGGCGTTGCGCGTGCTCTTTCTGGGCGACGTATGCGCGGAGCCGGGACGCAAGGCGGTAGAATGGGAGATCGCCGGACTGCGGCAGCGACTGGGTGCCGACTTCATCATTGCCAACGCCGAGAACGCCGCGGGCGGGTACGGGATTACGCCGGTTATTGCAGACGGACTGCTGAAGGCAGGGGTCGGCTGCATCACGACCGGGGACCACGCGTTCGACCGCAAGGAAGTCTGGGAGTATCTCGGCACCGAGTCCAGGATTCTCCGCCCGCTCAATTTCCCGCCGCAGGCGCCGGGGCGGGGCAGCGGGATCTACGAGTGTCGAATGACGAATGCCGAAGGCACAGGCGAAAGGGAAGCGACCACAGTGAAGGTGGCGGTGGTGAGCCTGCAGGGGCGCGTGTTCATGAAGCCGCTGGATTGCCCGTTCCGCCGAATGCTGCCGGCGTTGGACGAAATCCGGCGCGAAACCCCGGTGGTATTCGTGGACATTCACGCCGAGGCGACCGCAGAGAAGCAGGCAATGGGCTGGTTCCTGGATGGACGGGTGTCGGCCGTGCTGGGCAGCCACACGCATGTCCAGACCGCGGACGAGGCGATACTGGCGGGCGGCAGCGCCTACATCACCGACGCCGGCATGTGCGGCTCGTTCGACTCGGTGCTCGGCATGAGCAAGGACACGTCTCTGCGCCGGATGATCGAGATGGTGCCGGTGAGGCTGCAGCCGGCGACCGGGGACGTGCGCATCAACGGTGTGTGGGTCGATGTCGAGCCGTCGAGCGGTCGCGCCCTGTCAATCGGACGACTGGTCCACACGGTTGCGCCTGGCCCGAATCAGCTCCCGACCGGGTAGCGTCTAACAAAGTCGATGTATGGGCAGCGGCGCGTCAGCGCAATAATATCTGTAAGTCATGAGATAGACGAGCTGTTCGAGAGGTTCTTCGGGGTTCAGGAGAGCAACGCGGTCTGGGAGCCGCCGGTCGACCTCTTCGCCAGCGAGCAAAAAGTCTACCTTATGGCCGAGGTGCCGGGTGTCCCCGGGTCTGAGGTGCACGTCCGGGTCGGCGCCAGGATGGTCCAGATTCTAGGCATCAAGCGGCCGCCGCAAAAGGTCCGGCGCGGAGTAACCTTCTATGAATCCCAGATTCCGTACGGCGGATTTGAGAAGCGGGTAAGCCTGCCGTTTGCGGTTAATCCCGACAGCATCAAAGTTGAGATCAAGGACGGTGTGCTGAGCCTGGAGCTGGACCGGACGGGTGTCAGCACCGTGAGGGTGATACGACTTGAGTGATAAACCTGATACAATTGTCAAAACCGATGAGCAGTTGAAGCACGGGCCGGAGGACTTGCCGCAGGTTCGTCTCGGCCAGTTCCCGGCCGAGTTGCCGGTGTTGGTAGTGAAGGGCGGCGTGGTATTTCCCGGACTGGTATCACCGCTGGTCGTCTCGACCGAGCGTTCGGCAAAGCTGGTGGACGATGCGCTTGCCGGCGACAAGCTGGTATGCGCCGTGACACAGCGCGACTCGTCGCTTGAACACGAGGCCGAGCCGGCTGACCTGTACGGCATCGGCACAATCTCCGTCATACTCAAGATGCTGCGTTTCCCGGACGGGACCATGCGGCTGCTGCTCCAGGGCATGCGGCGGGCGCGAGTCGAGGAGTACGTGTCAACCACTCCTTACCTGCGAGCAAAGGTGAAGCCGCTGGAAGATGCGGGCCAGAAGGATGTGGCTACCCGAGCCCTGATGCGCAGCGTGGCAGATACTTTCGGCAAGCTGTCCGAGCTGGCACCCTATCTGCCGGATGATGTCACCACAGTCGTGACGAACATCGACTCGCCTGGCCGGCTGGCTGATTTCGCAGCCACCTACGTCAACTTCGACCTATCAGAGAAGCAGCGGCTGCTCGAGATGCTCGACGTGAAGGAGCGGTTACAGGCGCTGCTGCCGCTCCTCTCCAAGGAAATCGGCATCCTGGAACTGGGCGCGAAGATTCGCGACCAGGTCAAGGGTGAGCTCGACAAGTCCCAGCGCGAGTACTTCCTGCGCGAGCAGATGAAGGCGATCCAGAAAGAGCTGGGCGAGTCTGACCAGACCCAGGCAGAAATCGACGAACTGCGCAAAAAGGTCGAGGAGGCAGGCATGCCTCAGGCCGCGCTGGAAGCGGCCCGCCGGGAACTGGATCGGCTCTCGCGGATGTCGCCCGCTGCGTCCGAGTACTCGGTGACGCGCAACTACTTTGACTGGCTGCTGGCCGTGCCGTGGAAGGTGCGGACCGAGGACAACCTCGACGTGAAGCAGGCCGGCAAGATACTGAACGAGGACCATTACGATCTCGAGAAGGTGAAGCAGCGGATCTTGGAGTACCTGTCGGTACGGAAGCTGAAGAAGGACTCCAAGGGTCCAATCCTGTGCTTCATCGGACCGCCAGGCGTGGGCAAGACGTCGCTTGGTCGCTCCATCGCACGGGCCTTGGGCCGTAAGTTCCTGCGGTTCTCCCTGGGAGGAATCAGGGACGAAGCCGAGATCCGCGGCCACCGCCGTACCTATGTCGGAGCGCTGCCCGGACGAATCGTTCAGGGCCTGCGTACTGCCGGCTCGATGAACCCGATCATCATGCTCGATGAAATCGACAAGGTCGGGACCGATTTCCGGGGAGACCCGTCATCAGCCCTGCTTGAGGTGCTCGATCCGGAGCAGAACTTCAGCTTCTCCGACCATTACCTGGAAGTGCCGGTAGACCTTTCGCAGGTGATGTTCATTACGACTGCGAACGTGGCCGACACAATCATCCCCGCGCTACGTGACCGTATGGAATTCCTCGAATTGCCGGGCTACACCGATGAAGAGAAAATCTCCATTGCCAAGGGTTTCCTGGTGCCGAGGCAGCTCACGCAGAACGGCCTGACCAAAGAGCAGGTCCAGTTCAAGGACGAGGCCTTGAAGTTGATTGCGAGCGAGTACACGCGTGAGGCCGGGGTTCGTAACCTGGAACGGGAAGTCGGTTCGGTGATGCGTAAACTCGCGCGCCGGTTTGCCGAAGGCCGGACCAAGGCCTCAGTCATTGCCCCGGCCGACGTGCGCAAGCTGCTCGGACCGCGACGCTTCTCTTCCGAAGTCGCCGCGCGGAGGATGCACGCCGGCGTCTCGACCGGCCTCGCGGTCACGCCATTCGGCGGAGAGATCCTGTTCATCGAGTCCTCGCTGATGAAGGGCAAGAAGCAACTGCTCCTGACTGGGCTGCTCGGCGACGTGATGAAAGAATCGGCCGAAGCCGCGCTCTCCTACGTGCGGGCGCACGCAAAGCAGCTCGGGATCGACGAGAAGTTCTTCGAGGAGTCCGATCTCCACATCCACATCCCGGCGGGTGCGACCCCGAAAGACGGTCCCTCTGCCGGCATCGCCATCGCCGCCTCGGTGATTTCTCTGCTACGGCGCGAGTCGCTCGACCCGCGTATCGCCATGACGGGTGAGATAACGCTAACCGGCCGGGTCCTGCCCATTGGCGGCGTGAAGGAGAAGGTGCTGGCAGCGAGCCGGGCAGGCATCAAGGCTGTCATCCTGCCGGCGGAGAACCGGCGCGACCTGAAAGACGTCCCGGCCAATGTCAGGAAAGGGCTCAAGTTCCACTTCGTAAAGTCAGTCGGGGACTTGTGCCGGGTGTTGTTTCCGAAGACATGCGGCGTAGGCAGAACAGGTTGAGGCAAAGGCAAAGGTGAAGGTCAACATGTCGAGACATTCCGGATCTCGACCTTAACCTCTACCTTTACCTATGTCTGTCTGAGTAGCGGTTTCAGGTACCTGCCGGTGTGCGAAGATGCGCACGCGGCGACCTGCTCCGGCGTTCCGGCGACGACAACCGTGCCGCCCTCGTCACCGCCCTCAGGTCCGAGGTCAATCACCCAGTCCGCACACTTGATGACTTCGAGGTTATGCTCGATGACGAGCACGGTGTTGCCGCGTTCGACCAGGCGGTCCAGAACGCCGAGCAGCAACCGGACGTCCTCGAAGTGGAGTCCGGTGGTCGGCTCGTCCAGCAGGTAGAGCGTTCGGCCCGTGGCAATCTTCGACAACTCCCGCGCCAGCTTGATACGCTGGGCCTCGCCGCCGGACAGAGTCGGGGCGGGTTGCCCCAGCTTGACGTAACCCAAACCGACATCCTTCAAGAGCTTCAGCTTGCGGCCGATTGCCGGCACGTTGGCGAAGAACTCGGTCCCCTCATCTACTGACATTTCGAGCACGTCGCTGATGCTCTTTAGCTTGTACTTTACCTCAAGGGTCTCGCGGTTGTACCGTTTGCCCTTGCAGACGTCGCAGGTTACGTAGACGTCGGGCAGGAAGTGCATCTCGACCTTGATGATTCCGTCCCCGGCGCAGGCTTCGCACCGGCCGCCCTTGACGTTGAACGAGAACCGGCCCGGCTTGTACCCGCGCATGCGGGCATCCTTGGTGCGGGCAAACAGGTCGCGAATCGGCCCGAACGCACCGGTATAGGTCGCGGCGTTCGAGCGCGGCGTCCGGCCGATTGGGGACTGGTCGATGTTTATCACCTTGTCGATCTTCTCGATGCCGGAGATGCGGTCATGCGCGCCCGGTTTCTCTCTGGAATCGTAGAAGTGGCGGGCAAGCGCCCGGTAGAGGATGTCGGAGACGAACGTGCTCTTGCCCGAGCCGGAGACACCGGTCACGTTCACGAACAGGCCGAGCGGCACTGTGATGTCGGTGTTCTTCAGGTTGTTCTCTTTACAGCCGTGGACCGTGAGCCAGCCGAGCCGGGGCTCGCGTCTGGCTGCGGGCGTCTCGATGCGCCGGAGGCCTGACAGGTACGCGCCGGTGAGCGAATCCGGGTTGCGCTTGATCTCCTCGGGTGTGCCTTGGGCAATGACCCTGCCGCCGGAAGCGCCCGCGCCGGGGCCGAGGTCGACGACGTGGTCGGCCTCGAGGATTGTCTCTTCGTCGTGTTCAACCACGATGACCGTGTTGCCGAGGTCGCGCAGCCGGGTGAGAGTTTCCAGCAGCTTCCGGTTGTCGCGCTGGTGCAGGCCGATGGAAGGCTCGTCGAGAATGTAGACCACACCGACCAGGCCGGAGCCGATCTGCGTGGCGAGGCGGACGCGCTGGGCCTCGCCGCCGCCGAGGGTCTCGGCGGTGCGGTCGAGCGTCAGGTAGTCGATGCCGACCGCGGTCAGGAAGCTGAGCCGCTTCCGCAGTTCCTTCACGACCTCGCGCGAGACCTCTTCGTCGCGACCGGAGAGCTTCAGCTCGCGGGCAAAGTAGTCGTGACAGCGGCGGATGGAGAATGCGCTCAGGTCGGCGATGTTCAGGTCGCCGATGCGTACCGCGAGCGCCTCGGGCTTCAGCCGCCGGCCCTGGCAGTCCGGGCAGGGAAGCAGGGTCATGAACCCCTCAATCCACTCGCGCCGCGACTCGGATTCGGTCTCGTGGTACAGGCGGAGCAGGTTCGGCATCAGGCCTTCGAACTTGTGCTGCCAGTAGAACTCGCTGTCGTCCCACCGCGTGTACTTGACCTTCATCTCTTCGTCGGAGCCGTAGAGAATCAGGCGCTTGGCAAACGCGGGGAGTTTGCGCCACGGCACATCCAGCTTGAACTCGTGCCGCCGCGCCAGCGTGCGGAGCGGGGCGGTGAACCACTGGCTCCGGACGCGCGCCTCGCCCCAAGGCGCCAGTGCGCCGTCCAACACCGACAGATCAGGATTGGCGATGACGCGGTCCGGGTCGATTTCCATCTTCGTGCCGAGCCCGTGGCAGGTCGGGCAAGCGCCCTGGGGCGCGTTGAACGAGAACAGGCGCGGCGAAATCTCGCCGAAGCTGAACCCGCACTCCGGGCAGGCAAGGGCGGCGGAGAAGACCAAGTCGGATGAAAGTGGTCCAGAGGTCGAGTGGTCCAGTGGTCTAGTGTCCGAGCCTTCGCTTCGCTCTCCCTCTCCTCTGGGAGGAGAGGGATGGGGTGAGGAGTGACCGGAACCTCTAGCTTCTAGCTTCTGGCTTCTAGCTTCTGACTTCGCCCGATCCGTGGCTACGATGCACAGTCCGTTTCCCTCTTTGAGTGCTAGCTCCACGGAGTCTGCCAGCCGTTTCCGAACGTCCGGCTTGACCGAAAGTCGGTCGACTACGACTTCAATGTCGTGCTTCTTGTAGCGCTCGAGGTCCGGTACTTCATCAATCTCGTAGAGCTTTCCATCCACCCGCACGCGGATGTAGCCCCGGCGCTTGGCTTTGACCAGCAGCTCCTTGTACTCACCCTTGCGAGCGCGTATCAGCGGGGCAAGGATGATGAGGTTGGTGCCTTCGGGCAAGTCGAGAAGGACATCGACAATCTGGTCAGTGGTCTGGGAGGAGATCGGCTTGCCGCACTTCGGGCAGTAGGGTTTACCGATGCGGGCGAAGAGCAAACGCAGGTAGTCGTATATCTCAGTGACCGTGCCGACCGTGGAGCGCGGGTTGCGGGCTGATGTCCGCTGCTCAATAGCGATGGCAGGGGAGAGGCCGGTAATCTGGTCGCAGTCCGGCTTCTCCAACATGCCGAGGAACTGCCGGGCGTAGGCGGAGAGCGATTCGATGTAGCGACGCTGGCCTTCGGCGTAGATGGTGTCGAACGCGAGCGACGACTTGCCCGAGCCGGAAAGGCCGGTGATGACCACCAGCTTGTTGCGCGGGATGTCGAGACTGATGTTCTTGAGATTGTGCTCCCGCGCTCCGCGGATACTTATCACGTCGTGATGGGATTCCGCCTCCGTCGTTTGGCGTTCGGCATTCGTCGCTCGCACTTTGCTGTCTGTCATGGGGGACTAAGAGTAGCCGACCGACTGCGCATGGTCAAGCTGACTCCCGCATCCCCAGAACCGAGATAGAAGTTCACCACCAAGACACAAAGACACAAAGAAGGTCCGGATGGAAATGTCCGGTGTATGCTTGGTGTCCTTGGTGTCTTAGTGGTTCAATGTCGGGTTCAGGACCGCATGCGATCTTCTGCTTGACTTTTCCCGGCGCGGATCATAATTAAGCAGCGACGCCGAGTGTGGCGGAGCAGAGGTTACACCGCCGCAATGGCCGATCGGCGCCAGTCTGCATGGGTAACATCCAGACGGAGGTGCAGAATGCCATCTTTCTGCGTTCGACGTTCTTTGGTCCGAACCATCTCCTCACGCATCTGGGCCGTACGACCCGTTGTCGTATCGTTGGCCGTTTGCTGCTGCCTGTCGGCGGTCAGCGGACAGTTGCTTGAAAAGACCATCTACCTGCCGGACTCGCTAGGCGGGCTGCCGAATCCGCAGTGCCTGACGTGTAATTCGGCCAACAACACCGTCTATGTCGGCGGCGAGTATGGCGATTGCGTGATCGCGATTGACGGGGCCACAAATCAAAGGATTGCACGGATTCCAGCCGGGTCGAATGTGGTGGCTCTCTGCTACAACCCGACCAACAACAAGGTCTATGCCGCCAACTGCAACAGCAACAACGTGACCGTGATAGACGGTGCGACCAATAGGGTCATCACGACGGTGACTGCAGGCAGCGGGCCCCGTGCCCTCTGCTACAACCCGACCAACAACAAGGTCTACTGCGCGGACTCGGGCGCCAACAACGTGACCGTGATAGACGGTGCGACCAATGGGGTCATCGCAACCGTGACCGCTGGTGGCGAGCCCTGTGCGCTCTGCTACAACCCGACCAACAACAAAGCTTACTGCGCGAACTACGCCAGCGCCAGCGTGACCGTGATAGACGGCGCGACCGACAGCGTCATTGCCACCGTGACGGCAGGTGAAAATCCTCAGGCCTTCTGCTACAACGCGACCAACAACAAGGTTTACTGCGCGAACTGCGGCAGCAACAACGTGACCGTGATGGATGGCCGGACCGACAGCGTCATTGCTACCGTGACGGCAGGTGAGAGTCCTCAGGCCCTGTGCCATAACCCGACCAATAACAAGGTCTACTGCGCAAACTACCTGTCCTATGACGTGACCGTGATAGACGGCGAGACCGACAACGTCATCGCCACCGTGAATGACATCAGCGAACCTCGTGCTCTGTGTTACAGCCCGACCGCCAATAGGGTCTACTGCGCAGACCATGGCGGCGGCGATGTCACCGTGATCAACGGCGCGACCGACGGCGTCATCACCGACGTGACCGTTGAGTACACCCCTTACGCCCTCTGCTACAACCCGACCAGCAACAAGGTCTACTGCGCGAACAACTACGCCCGCAGCGTGAGTGTGATTGACGGTGCGTCCAACGGGGTCGTTGCCACCGTGGTCGTGGCGGCCTGCCCTTTTGCCCTTTGCCACAACTCGTCCGACAACAAGATCTACTGCGTGGGCTCCAGGATTGACGGCCACGTGGTGGCGGTGATAGACGAGGCGACCAACAGGGTTGTCGACACCGTGGCCGGGTGTGATGGCGCCGGTGCCTTCTGCTACAACCCGACGAACAACAAGATCTACGACGCGAATGGGATCGGCGCCAGCGTCGCCGTGATCGACGGTGCGACCGACAGCGTCATCGCCACGGTGACTACAGACACCTTCCCCGATGCCTTCTGTTATGATCCGACCAACAACAACATCTACTGTGCTGACCTGGGTAGTGGCGACGTGACAGTAATCGACGGCGCGAGCGACAGCGTCATCGCCACGGTGGCCGCCGGCTACGCCCCTTGCGCCCTCTGCCACAATCCAACCGACAACAAGATCTACTGCGCGAACGGCAGCGACAGTGTTGTCGTGATAGACGGCGCGACGAACACGGTCCTCGCCAGTTTGTGTGTAGGTAGCTCCCCTTGCGCCCTCTGTTACAACGCGACCAACAACAAGGTCTACTGCGCGAACAAAGGCAGTGACAGCGTGACCGTAATTGACGGCAAGACCGAGCGCGTCCTTCGGACTGTGGTCGTAGGTAGCGGTCCTGATGCTCTCTGCTACAATCCGACCAACAACAAGATATACTGCGCGAACCAAGGTAGTGCCGACGTGACGGTCGTAGACGGCGCGACCGACAACGTAATCGCGACCATGGCCGCGGGCAATTCTCCACAGGCTCTCTGTTGTGACACGATGCACAACTACGTGTACTGCGTAAACTACGGCGACGCCAGCGTTTCAGTGATGGGCGGCGCATCGAATGCGTGGGACACCACGGTCAGTGTCGGAATGAGTCCCTTGGCGCTGGTCTCGGTGTCTGCAACCGGGCGGGTGTATGTCGCAAACTGGCAGAGTTCGAGCATCTCGGTGCTGCGCGACACGAACCCCTCGGGCGTTGAGGATCTGCATGCGAACGCGCGGCACGTGGGTGGAGCAACGCTCGTCCGTGGTGTGCTGCGCTTGCCGGCAGCCACAAGCCCCAAGCTGCGAGCGGTGGGCCTGCTCGATGTCTCGGGCCGCAAGGTACTAGACCTGCATCCTGGCACGAATGACGTGCGGGCGCTGGCCCCGGGGGTGTACTTCATCAGAGAGGGGTTAGGGGCTAGGGGCGAGGGGCTGGGGAAGACGCGGAAGGTCGTCATAGCGCGGTAGGTGGAGGCCGAGGCGGGGCGAGCGGCTCCGAGTTGCCGTCACGGTCAGCATGAAAGGGCGTTCCGTACCGGCAAAGCCCTGCCGAGTGCAATGTCGGCGCATCTCCGTTCAGTTACGTCGATTACGACATGCCTAACCTATTGAATATCAGACCATTAGGCGTTGTCGGCCTCGCCTAAGTCGAGATTCCGCTAATCGCCTTGGGAACCGTTCCGGGAACGGTTCGGGGGGCGGTTCCCGACCCGACCCGGAAGAGCATGTGCGGACCGGTTCTCGTGGCGATACGCGAGCCGGTTCGCGGCGTGAATACGACCGGGATTCGGCAATCGACTCCGCGGGGCACCTCCGGGTTCTTTCGTGGCATGAATCGCGCGGGCGTCTGCCGGATGACTCGCAGTGTGACCTCCGACGTGGTTGCGTACGTGGTTTGAGGGCCGGTTCGCGAAGGGACTCTGAAGGCGACTTCGAGCGTGACCCTCTCTCATCACCCCGACCCTCTTCTCGGCGAGCACCGGGAGGGCGAAGCGAGGCGGAGGCTTGGGATGCGATCCGGCACTGAAGCGGGGCTATCCTATGCGAGCGACGCCCAAATGGGGACAGTCCCACGGAGCGCTTGCGTCAGGCTCAGCACGGTACAGTCCCCATTTGGGGCGCTTGGCGCGCTTGACTGGCCGGGTGCTGCCGATAGACTGCCGTGAGACCCGGCGAATGAAGATCAGTCTAAGGAACAACGGCTCTGTGCTCGTCGTGATGGAGTTGCTGTTCCTGTTGCTTGCCGTTACCCTGCTCAGGGACACATTTGTCAAGGACTCGGTGGCGGCGACCACGGTCGTGGCGGTCTGGATTATTCTCATAGCCGCGAGCTACGTGGCCGGCGAGTTCGAGTCAACCGCACGCGCCAACTTCGGCCTGACCCTCAGGACCCAGGCCGCGTTCGGCCTGGCCTACGCGGGTTACAGCATCCTGCACGGGCTTTGGCACTGGTGCGAGCCGGTGACGGTCAAGTTCTGGCTCATGCTCTGGCTGTACCTCAACGCTCTCGCTCCGGTCATCGGTCTCTGCCTGCGCTATCTGACACGCCAGCCGGTGCTGCTGGTGACCGACCTGCACTTCACCAAAACCCGGCTGCTCCGCTGGTGGGGGTTCGAGTGCGCGGAGGTAATCACGCTGGAGGACCTGCCGGCCTGGCTGAAAGCGAATTCCGATGACCGGGGGCACATCGCCAGGTACGACACCATCATCGTTGACTGCTCAAACCCGAAGACCGACTATATGGTGGCCGGGCTCTCCGGCGACTACTTCGTAGACTTTATCGGCGTACCTTCCTTCAAGATGTCCACGTACCTGTTCGGGCCCCACCCGCGGCCGATTTCCTCATACTCGCTGAGCGGGGTGGGCCGGAGGCTGAAGCGTGTCGTCGACCTGGTGCTGTCCGGGCTGGCCATTATCATCCTGAGCCCGGTCTACATAGTCACGAGCATCATTATCAAGCTCGACAGCCCGGGCCCGGTCTTCTACCGGCACCGGAGGCTGGGACGGAACATGTGCGAGCTGAGGATTCTCAAGTTCCGGACCATGCACCGCGATGCGGACAAACGGCTGAAGGAGCTGCTCGATTCCGACCCGGCGCTGAAGAAGGAGTTTGAGGAGAAGTTCAAGCTGACGCGCGACCCGCGCATCACCCGCGTCGGCAAGTTTCTGCGCAAGTACAGCATCGACGAGCTGCCGCAATTCTTCAACGTCCTCGCGGGCCAGATGAGCTTCGTCGGGCCGCGGCCAATCGTCAATGACGAGGTGAAATACTACAAGGAGCATTCACTCGTGATGTTCCGAGTTCCGCCGGGCGCGACCGGCCAGTGGCAGGTTTCAGGCAGGAATGACACGAGCTACGACTCGCGCGTGGCAATGGACACGAACTACGTGCAGGAGTGGACTTTCTGGGAGGACCTCAAGATCATTCTCAAGACGCCGAGGGCGGTATTATCGAAGAAGGGTTCGTACTAGGAGAAATGACGAAGGACGAATGACGAGGGCGGATGAAGCCAGAAGCTAGAGGCCTGAAGCTAGAGGCTAGAAGTCCGAGATTCTCCTCACCCCAACCCTCTCCTTTTGGAGGAGAGGGAGAGCGACGCGAGGGTGAGGAGGCGGTCGGCGGTGAGCTGCTAGCGGATCTTGGTCCGCTCAGGAGGCGAGATGATAGTTGAGAAGAACGACGTTGCGGCGCTGAGGCTGGCCGAGATGCGTGGGTGGTTCCCGACCGACGGTGAGGTGGTGTCGGCAGGATTGATGCCGGCCGACTACGCGGAGCGGCTCCAACGGCTCTGCGCCCTCGGCATCATCCGCGGGTTCAAGACCACGCTCGTGGTGCCGCCGCTATTGGGCGGGGACTGGGTCTGGGCGGCGGTGCTGGCCAGCGCGAGGCGCGACCTGGGCCTGGCCAACGCGCTTGCCGCCAAGCTGCCGTTCGTCAGCGAAATCGTGTTGAACGCGAGCCTGCCCGAGCGGGTGGGGCCGAACCTCGCCGTGCTCTTCTACTCGCGCGACTTCGACAAAGAGGCCGAGTTCATCCGTAACGCGCCCGGCATCGATTATCACGAGGTGTACCGGGTTGCCGAGTATTCGTTCCCGGTCGCGATGCCGCTCTCCGGGGACGAGAAGGAACTAATCCGTTGCCTGGTGGAGCATCCGAATTCAACTATCGCCGAGGTCGGCAAGGCAATCGACCGCAGTCCGACCTGGGTGCGGGCCAAGCTGGACCGGCTGTTGTGGACCGCGACCAACCGGACCGGCGTGCTGCGGGTTCTGCCCGAGGTGAACTGGGCCCTGGTCGAGAACTTCGGCCACTTCCACTTCCTGCTCGAGACCGGCCACCGACCCGACCAGCTCGAACGGCTGGTGGGCGAAGCCGGGCTGAGCCTGGTGTTCGGCGGCAAGACCTACCAGAATCAGTACGTGCAGGTCGAGGCCGACATCTGGGGAATCGGGAAGCTGCTCGATACCGTGGCCTTCCTCGACCAGATTGCGGGTGTGCGAGTGGCCGCCGCGCTGTGGAATCGCGAGGTCATCATCAACGCTGGCTGGGTGCCGGGGCTGGTGTAAGCAAATCAGGGAGAGAGGGATTGAGGGATAAAGGGATAGAGTGACGGACTTCCGATGCTTGACCCCTTTTCTTCAGCGCGCGATAACAAGCTTGCCGGTCACCGGCGGCAGGCTGCCTGACGTCAGCCGGTAGAAGTACACGCCCGGACGCAGGGCGGGTGAACGTCCATGCGTCCCATCGTATACCTTCCTGCCGTCAATCGTGAAAACCGCGAGATGCCAGCCGGGCCGCAGCGGGATGCCGAAGCAAGTCCGAAGTCTGGAGTTCGACCTTCGGAGTTCGGCGTTCGGAGTTCCGGAAATGCCCGGCACCATGCCGGCAATGTTGCCTCGCACGGCCACGGCAAAGGGCTGCCTCGCCGTGACGACTCTGTGGCCGATGACGCGCGCGGTCCAATGGCCGACAAGGGGATGGCTGACGAGACAGACCTCCTCGACGTTGAGCGAGTCCCAGTTCGAGGGGTTGGGAGCGGACCAGCCGTCGTAGAACTGGTTTCCGTGATAGTGGTTGCCGTCCGGGCTGGTCAGTTCCAGGTCCAGGTCATTGACGATGGAAATGGCGGCGAGTGGCGCCGCCGCGGTGTCGGTCCACGCGAGCACGACGTGGAGCGGTGCGCGGCCCGAGAGGTCGAACCCGAACGACGCCGAGCTGTCGGTCGAAACCCCGACCGAGTCGTCGTCAAAGGCAATTCCGTTGCTGTCGTCGTCGAAGTGCATGATGTTCGAGAGGTCGAGCCGGCCCCATCCCGCGGCGTTGTTGGGCATGTACTGGCTGCCGACGTTGGAGTCGCAACCGGCGATGGCCATGGCTCGCATCAGCGCCGAACTGAGCCGGGTGACGCGGTGGCTGGAGTCGGGCGTCCCGGTCGGATACCAGCCATCGCTAAGATACTGGCGCAGGAGCATCAAGGCGCCGCTGACCGCGGGAGCGGAGATGCTGGTGCCGTTGGTCTTGACGTAGGAGTGGGTGTCATGGCCGTCGGCGGTAGTGACGCTCTCTCCGGGCGCGAGCAGGTCCGGCTTGATGCGTCCATCCTGGCAGGGCCCGCGCGAAGATAGCGTCCAAATAGTGTTGCTGTTCGTGCCGTTACCGCAGGCGCCGACGGTCAGGGCATTCTTGGCGCCGGACGGATGGCCGATGTTGAGGTAGGGGCCGCCCATGTTGGCCGCGGCCCAGATGACCAGGAACTGCTTGTCCTTCCAGCAGACCGCATCGACCGACGATTCCTCGATCCGGTAGTAACTGAGGCTGTCGGAGTTGCCGAACGAGCCCGACACCTGCCGGACCGGCCGGCTCATGCCGTTACTGAGCCGGACCGAGTCGAGGAGGGCCGTGAAATCGTTATCAAAGACATCCTTGCCAAGTGCGTTCCCCTCGTCCACGAAGTAGATGCGGCAGTCGGGAGCGACCCCGTCGAAGGCGGAGCTGTCGCCGGTCTCGTAGTCGCTGCCGCAAAGTGTGCCGGCGACCGCAGTGCCGTGGAAGCTGCCGGCGTCGCCGAAGGCAGCGCCGTCGTAGAGCTTGTAGGCGGCGATCTTGCGATTGGCGCCGTAAATCCCCGGCTGGGTTATCGTCTGGGCGGTGTCGATGAACATGTCGTGCCGGGTGTTGATGCCGGTGTCGAACAGCCCGACGATCATGTTCTGGCCGCGGATGCCGTGTGCCCAGATCGGGCGGCCGGCAAGCTCGTCCGGCGGCTGCGGGCGCCAGCCGATCTGCATCACCCACTGGACGTCGTGATTGTACTCACATGGCGAAGAGTGTCCTTGAATCCAGGCGACCGACTCGAGCGCGGCGAGTTCGGGGACAAGTGCCGCGTCGAGCCGGAAGCTGACCGAATGGTTGATGATTCTTTCCACTGTGCCGCCCATGGCGACGATGCGCGCCGCGACTGTGTTCGGGTCGATGTCAGGCCAGACGGAGAGGACAAAGATGGAGGAGGGAGGAGGGAGGAGGGAGGAGGCAGACGCAAGTGGAATCAGCTCGGGCGCGAGTTTGGCCCTGGCGGGCAGCGGGCCGAGCCAGTCGACGAAGGGAAGATTCTTGAAGTCACTCGCGGATAAGTCGCGCCAGAGACGGCAGACGACGGTCTCGTACGCAAGGTAGCAGAGCGGGTTTGCGCCGAGGCGGCGGAGTTGAGCCAGCCACTCCTGCCGCACCGGGCCGCGGAGGTGCACGAGCCAGCAGGTGCCGTTTTCCAGCCGGTAACTCGGCTCGGGCAAAGGCGCGCTGCGGATGTCGATGCTTGTGCCGTTGGCGAAGCGGATAGCCGGTGCTGCGGCGCTGGTCGGCGGCATGGCCCAGCCGGAAGCCCCGATCCGCGGCAGCGCGCCGGACAGCACGAGCAGCAGCGCCAGTCCGTTCATCCGTGTCGTCCGCGGTCGTCAGTGCTCCCGCAGGAGCGAGCGATCGATTCCATAAGGGCCTGACGCCCCGCGTCCTTAAGTCGGCCGCGAGGCGTCAGAGCAGTAAGGCCGGACGTAGCGCTACAACTTGAGCACATCCACGATGGCCGAAGTGACTTCCTTCATGTCCGCCATCGTGAGATCGCCCATGTGCGCGATGCGGAAGGTCTTTTCCTTGATGTCGCCATAGCCGTTCGAG
>DATJQV010000026.1 GCA_035505375.1 bacterium
TTATCATGGTCGGCGTTGTAGCATAGCGCCAAGGGCTCGGCGGTTGCGCGTACAGCAGCCACCACCCGATTGGATGCGCAGTCTATGATCGAAACGCTGTCGCGACCTGAATTTGAGCAATAGACCTTGTTGTCCTCAGAATTGTAGCAGACAGAGTAGCCGGGGAAGCCGAGGGGAATGGACGCGACGACCTGATTGGTCGCGCCGTCGATGGCGACTAGACTTTCCAGATCGCACTCACAGTAGACTACGTCGTCCCGCGAGTCGTAGCACAAGGCCTCAGTACCGGAGGCCGGTACGGAAGCCAATGCCCTGTGGGTCGCACAGTCTATCACTGTGACGGCTTCTGCGCCTTGCCCGATGCAGTACATCTTGTTGTCCTGCGGGTTGTAACACAGCCCGATGAGGTAATCACCAACCGGCACGGTCGCGACGACGCTGTCCGTCGCGCCGTCTATCACTGCTAGGCCGGGCGGATCGTAGTTCGCACAGTAGACCTTGTCGTCTTGTGAATCGAGGCACAGAGCGTATGGCATGCCCCCAGCAGCTACGGCGGCGAGAACGTGGTTCGTCGCGCCGTCCAGCACTACCAGGCCAGTGTTGTCACACCCCCAAATGGCGACGTAGACCTTATTGTCGTGCGGGTTGTAACAGATGTCATGCACGAAACCGCACACGGCAACGTGCGCAATGCGCTGCTTGGTGGCCCCGTCGACTACAATCACGTAGGAACTTTCACCAAGGCTGCCGCGAGCGACCCAGTCGCCACCCACGTAGAGCTTGTTGTCAGTTGAGTTGTACGCGACATGCTGCGGGTGTGACAGCCCGCCAAGCGAATCCGGCAATGGCACAATCGCTTCCAGCCACTGGGCACTGACTGTCGACAGGCAGCAGCAGACTGCCAGTAGCACGGCCACAGGTCTCACGACCAGGTTGTGTGAAGAGATAGTTCGAGCCAAAGAACCGCGAACGTAAACAGGCAACATTCCGCACCCCCGAATAGATGTAACCCATACAGACTGGCGCCGATCGACCTTTGCGGCGGTGTAACCACAGCTCCGCCGCACTCGGCGTCGCTGTCTAATTATAACCCGCGCCGGGTGAAGTCAAGCAGAAAATCACATGCGGGAGTCCGCTTGACCATGTGAGGTCGGTCGGCTTTCCGGGATTTCCTATTGACTGGTCATTGAGGCTCGGTGATTGGGGCTTTCCTCGCACCTCATCGTATCACCGACAGCTTGCCGACCTTACTGCTCATGCCGTCAGCCGAGACGACCAGGTACATGTAGATGCCGCTCGCCACCTTGGCGCTCCACTCCAGGTGGCCATCACCCGACTCGGGAAGAGCGGGACACTCCCAATTCCTAGTCCGGAGCGCGACAAGGAAGCGCGACTTCGTCGCAGCCCATGCCCAAGCTCGAGCCACAAGCCAAGGGATTTCCGGTTTTAGATTGGCGATTGGAGATTGACGCAGCAGACACTGGCCGCTCATTGCTCTTGTCCGGCCCCAATCCCTAGCCCCTGATCGCCAGCCCAAGCCCAAGCGCAAGCACAAGCTGACAGATGGCAGCCGTTGCCCGTCAGCCAACCCCTAACCCCTGCCCCCTAGCCCCCAATCCCTGCTTCCCCGGCTGGACAAGCAGCCCAAGGGCCACTGCCTGGGCATACTCCACCACTCCGAGAACCCGCCCGACAACGACTACATCAACATCGACGTGCGCGTCTTCGGCAAGACGCTGCTTCTGAGATACATGCAGCTACTGTGACGCCTTCCCTCCCGCAGTCCCCACAGCCTGCCCAGACCCGCTCTAGAAACGGGACCGAGGCTTGATAGTGATAGGCGGGGAACGTCGGCTAGCCATACTGGGTGAGGGATTGCTGCACGTTGTCAGGCGGGCACAAGCTCAGAATCGCAGTAGCTACAAGTACCCGCCTCTCATACACTTGCTAGGGGGGGAACGCTTCCCCAGTGACCCCCCCAACGCTCTCCTTGACTCGGGGGCAGGGGGGGCTGTCATAACTCACCGCACGTGACAACTGCAGCACGGACAGTAACTTAGGACGTAGTGGTGTCCTGCCGAGGCATGAAATCCAGCACCGCAGGGCAAACCACAGCTCCAAGCCCCAAGCCAGCTCAAGCACAAGCTCAAGCCGGCTGACAGCATCTACTCCCAGACTCCCAATCTACTTCTTCCATCCTCTCCTCTGCCCTGAGCCAGAGGCCAATCCCCGCGATTCACTTGAATGAACCACGCGCTTCCGCACCCGCTCACTCGATCCCTGGACCACTTGATCCCTCTGTGCCTCGGTCTCTCGATCCTCTCTCCTCCACTTCTCGCTTCTGCCATCTGTCATCTGACATCTGACTTCGTTACTAAGTTCCCTCTCCCCTTCCATTTGACATCCCCGCCCGTGATTCATACAATCGAACGATGACACCGACCAAGAGAACTTGAACATGAGGAAGGCGTCGGTCGAACTTGAGCAGTGGCACGAGGCGAAGCGGCAGTGTTCGCTCTCCGATGCCCAGGTACAGATGGCGCGCGAACTCGGGATGAAACCAAAGAGGTTGATTGCGGCCGGGACCACGGCGCAGGGGACGACGCCGATGCCGCTCGCTCAGCGTATCGAGAATCTCTACCTTGGGCGCTTCAAGAAACCTCTTCCCGACACGGTCGTGCCGCTGCGGCAGTTGTTGCACGACGCCCGCGCGCGGGAGAGGGCCGAAGCCCATGAGCAAAGGCGCAGGAAACGCCAGGCTGAGAAGGACCACGCGGAGGCCGCGCGCATCTCGCTGTTGACTCTCCACCGCCTCTGTAACGCGATTGGACTGGGGCGGGCCGGAATCCCGCACGTTGAGGACGACTACGACAGCAGACCCACAAACGCGGCTAAATGAGGCGGTGCTGAGTGCGATTCATGAGGATACGATTCGGTGAATCGACCTGGTCTATGGATTGGTTGGATGATTCCTCACGCCGGTGAGAACCATCTTGGGCCGGCAGCGCAGGCCGCATAGCCTCCTGGTTCGCGCCGCCGTTGTTCCGCCGGCCGCAGGCCCGGTGAGCCGTAGCCGCGGGCGCAGCTACTCTTCTACTTCGTCGGGTGTCTGCTTCTGCTTGCACTCCTCGCACTTCACGCCCCAGGTGGGCTCGCCGCGATGGACCTCGTAGTCGAACGTCGGCCACTTGGAGCAGTGGTGCGACCAGTGCCAGACATCGGTGTCTTTCTTCAGCCGGTATTCAATCATTGTTACCTCCCACTTCGCAGTCGTTTGACTGTAACTTGAGTGGTCTGGAAGTCAAGCCGGACGACTGATCCTGGGTCCGAAACAGGTGGCCACGAAGACACGCGCTGTCGGACGGACTCTGAGGCCAAGGACGATTGAAGTCCGAATACCGAATGAGTACGGTCTGTCGTCATTGGAGCTTTGACTTCCAGTTTCGAGTTTCTCTGCTTCCGTGGCTTCAATACCGGATTCGAGGCATTCCGTGCTTGCTTGACTGATTCAGTCAGGCGGCTATAGTAGCACCCATGAAAGTCGCGATGATCGGCTCGGGCTATGTCGGGCTCACGAGCGGCCCCTGTCTCGCCAAGGTCGGGCACGACGTGATTTGCGTGGACAACGACGCCGCACGGATCGAGCTGCTCAATCGCGGCGAGGTGCCCATCTACGAGCCCGGTCTGCCGGAGATAATCGCCGAGGCCCGGGCCGCAGGCCGGCTGCGTTTCACCACCGACATCGGCGCGGCCGTCCGCGAGTGCAAAGCGGTGTTCATCGCGGTCGGCACGCCGCCGCGCGAGAACGGACAGCCGGACCTCACCTACGTGGAGGACGTGGCCCGCGACATCGCCGCGAACATCCAGAACTACAAGCTCATCGTCGAGAAGTCAACCGTACCGGTTCAGACCGGCAAGTGGGTGCGGACCACGATCGAACGGTACAAGAAGTCCGACTCGCCGTTCGACGTGGCCTCGAACCCCGAGTTCCTGCGCGAGGGCTCGGCGGTCGGCGACTTTCTCAACCCGGACCGGATTGTCTGCGGCGTCGACTCCGAGCAGGCCCGCGACCTGATGAGGGAAATCTACGCCCCGATTAAGGCACCGATAGTCTTCACCGACCTGGCTTCGGCCGAGCTGATAAAGCACGCCTCGAACGCCTTCCTGTCAATGAAGATATCGTTCGCCAACGCGCTATCGATCGTCTGCGAGTCCTCCGGAGCGGATATCAGGAAGGTGTGCTCCGGCATCGGCATGGACAAGCGCATCGGGCCCGCGTTCCTTGAGGCCGGCGTCGGTTACGGCGGGTTCTGTTTCCCGAAAGACCTGGCCGCGTTCATCGCCATCGCGCAGGACCTGGGCTACGACTTCCGGCTGCTCAAGGAAGTCGAGGCGGTGAACGAAGACATGAAGCGAAGGTTCGTCCGCAAGATCCAATCCGTGCTCTGGAACCTGCGCGACAAGAACGTGGGCGTGCTCGGGCTCGCGTTCAAGCCCAACACCGACGACATGCGCCTGGCACCGTCTATCGACATCGTGAACGCGCTGGTGCGCGAAGGCGCAAAGGTGAAGGCATTTGACCCGCAGGCCATAGAACGGGCAAAGGCCCTGATACCCGGCATCAGCTACTGCACGCGCGCGGAAGACGTGGCCGATGATGCCGACGTGCTTGCCGTCATCACCGAGTGGCCGGAGTTCAGGAAGATTGACCTCGCCGCCCTGAAGAAGCGGATGCGGCTGCCCATCATCTGTGACGGCCGCAACCTGTTCGAACGGAGCGAGGTGGAGAAACTCGGGTTCACCTACATCGGGGTCGGACGCTGAGGAAAGGGTGAATAGAGAAGAGAGAATGGTGAAATCCGGACCGGTCTTTCGCTCTTTTCTCTTAATTCCTCACTCTTCAGTCCTCGCTCCTCACTCCTCACTCATCACTCATCATTCTTCAGTCTTCTCTCTTCTCTCTTCACTCTTTTCTCTTCTCTCTTTCGTGAGGTCCGCCCTTTGAGGGCTGTCGTCGCGGGCGGGGCCGGGTTTATCGGCTCGCACCTCTGCGACTATCTGATCGAGCGCGAATTCGAGGTGCTCTGCCTGGACAATCTGGTCACCGGTTCGAGACGCAACATCGCCCATCTTTTGGATTGCCCCGGATTCCGGTTCAGGCAGACCGATGTCACAAAGCGGCAGAGCGTGCCCGGCCGCGTGGACGTGGTCTGGAACCTCGCCTCACCGGCCTCACCCAAGGACTACCTGGCTATGCCGCTTGAAACCCTGGCGGTGGGTTCGAGCGGCACGCGGAACCTGCTCGAAGTCGCGCTCCAGAAGAAGGCCGTGTTCGTGCAGGCATCCACTTCCGAGGTCTACGGCGACCCGCTGTTGCACCCGCAGGTCGAGTCATACTGGGGCAACGTGAACCCGGTCGGCCCGCGGTCGGTGTATGACGAGGCCAAACGCTTCGGCGAGGCCCTGATCATGGCGTATCATCGGAAGCACGGACTTGCCACGAGGATTGCCCGCATCTTCAATACCTATGGCCCGCGGATGCAGCTCGACGACGGCCGGATCGTGCCGACCCTGGTGGAACAGGCACTGAACGGCAAACCACTGACCGTGTATGGAACCGGACGCCAGACGCGGAGCTTCTGCTATGTATCCGACATGGTCGACGGTCTGTACCGGCTCGCATCATGCACCGACCCGACGCCGGTCAACCTCGGCAATCCCCGGGAATTCACGATCCTGCGCTTCGCCCAGCTCGTGAAGAAGCTGACCGGAACGAAGAACCCGCTGAAGTTCGAGCCGCTTCCCGAAGATGACCCGAAGCGCCGCCGGCCGAACATCAGCCGCGCGAAGCGGCTGCTGAACTGGCAACCAAGGGTCCGACTGGAACAGGGCCTCAAGCAAACCATCGACTGGTTTCGGAGCGCCGAGTGAGCCGGATAATCCAGAATTCGGAAATCAGAATCCAGAAATCAGAATATCCGAACACCCTTGACGCTGCTCTCTGGATTCTGAATTCCACTCCATCCGTCGCCTCGAGCTGACTCCACCGGTGGAACCGCTGGGAATCGGGCTGGTCGGCCTCGGCCGGTGGGGCCGGAACTACCTGAAAACACTAACCGCGCTGCCCGAATGCAGGCTGGTCGCCGTGGCCGATTCGGAACCGGCCGGTCGGGCCGCAGTTGCGGACCTGACCGGCAGTGCCAGCTACGATTCCATGGCCCGGTTGCTGTCTGACCCGGCAGTCGAGGCGGTCGTCGTCGCCACACCTGACCGCACCCACTACTCCCTGTCCGTCGCCGCACTCGAAGCAGGTCGGGACGTACTGGTCGAGAAACCGATGACCCTCACGTCGTCCGAGGCCGAGATGCTGGTTGCGCGGGCCGCGGAAAGCAGGCTCGTGATTGGCGTCGGTCACACGGCAGCCTACTCCGCCGATATCGGATCTCTCCGAACGCTGCTCGACGCGCTCCCCCGAGACTCAGAGCGGCGAGTGGTGGCTGAAAGGACGTCTTCCGGCCCTCCTGCCTCCCGCCAATCGTCAGTCGACAATCATCAATCGTCAATCCTCTTCGACCTTTGTCCCCACGACATCGCGCTTGCCGTGCTGCTCTTCGGGACGCCAACTGCTGCGCGCGGGCGTGCAAGCGGGCAGAAGGCCGAGTACGAGATCCGATTCGACGGAGACGGACTGGTGGAAGGCAGAGCGGAATGGCGGCAACCGCCGCACGTCCGCCGGTTCGAGGTCGCAGGCGATGGCGAGCAGCCCGAATCTGCGGGACGGACATCCGGCAATCGTCAGCCGGCGGCCGACATTCGCCATTCGCCGCTCGGGCGCCAGTGCCTGGACTTCATCGAGAGCTGCCGGACCCGCACGCAGCCGCTGAGCAACGGACCGGTGGGCTTGTCCGTGGTGCGCTGTCTCGAGGCCCTAGCCCGCTCGTCCGCCGACGGCGGTTCATGGATAGCGCTCCGGCCCGAAATGCGAGCGCCCGACTCCGAGCGTCGGGCTCCGGAATCCGCGCCCCGCCCCCTGGAGATCGGAGTTCGCGCTTGAAGCTGAGCGTCGTCATCCCGGTCTACAACGAAGAGGGCTCAGTCACCGAGTTGGTGGAGCGGGTCAAGGCGGTCCCGGTAGACAAGGAAATAATCACGGTTGATGACCACTCGCGTGACAGCACTCTGGCGGTTCTGAATCGGATCGCCGGCATCCGAGTCATCTCACATCCGGTGAATCGAGGCAAGGGAGCGGCAGTGAGAACCGGACTGGCGCACGCCACCGGTGACATCGTCGTCATCCAGGATGCTGACCTTGAATACAGCCCGGACGACTACCCGGCCATGCTCAGACCTTTCGAAGACCCCAAAGTCGACGCGGTGTACGGCTCGCGGTTCCGTGGCGGCGGCAATTCCTTCCTGTTCCACAGCAAGATGGCCAACTACTTCCTCACCTTCTTCACCAATGCCCTGTTCGGCGGCCGGATAACCGACATGGAAACCTGTTACAAGCTCATCCGGCGGCAACTGTTTCAGAACCTTGATCTCCTGGCCAACCGATTCGAGATCGAACCCGAGATTACCGCCAAGCTGCTACGCAGGCATTGCCGTATCGTCGAAGTTCCTATACAATACAACGCGCGTCGTGCCGGCAAGAAGATTGGTCCGCGCGATGGCGTAAAAGCCTGTGCCGCTCTTGCCCGCTGGTACGTGAGCTAGGAAATGACGAACTACGAATGCAGAGCAGCCAGACCGAGGCCGCTGAGGCTGATTTCGATTGAACGAGGCAGCCGGAAGCCGGTGCTCGGCTGTCGGGATTGCGAAGGACAATGACAGAACAGAGCAATGAATCAGTCAACGCCATCGAGCTGGTGGGTGTGTCGCGGTTGTACCAGCACTCATGGCCGGCCCTGACCGACATTAACCTGACTATCGAGAAGGGCGACTTCATGTTCATCCTCGGTGCAACCGGCGCCGGCAAGACCACGCTGCTGCGCCTGCTCTACCGCCAGGACCTGGCCGATTCGGGCAAGATAAAGGTGCTCGGCTATGACCTCAAGAAGATGCCCCTCTCCGACATACCGCCTCTGCGCAAGCGCATCGGAATCATCTTTCAGGATTTCAGGCTCCTGGCCGAGCGCACCGTCTACGAGAACCTGGAATTCGTGCTCCGCGTCATCGACACCGACCGCAAGGAGATACCGGGACGGATTCAGGAAACACTCAACCGGCTCGGCCTGGTACACAAACGGGACTCCTATCCTCACCAGCTATCCGGTGGCGAGCAGCAGAAGACATCGATCGCCAGGGCACTGGTCAAAGAACCGGACATACTCCTCGCCGACGAGCCGACCGGCAACATCGACCCCAGGGCCGCCGCCGACATTCTCAATATTCTCAAAGACATCAACTACCAGGGAGCCACAGTCCTGATGGCCACGCACGACGCGGATCTGGCCGAACGCACCCAACGGCGGCGCGTCACGCTTGATGCGGGGAGGATAGTACGCGATGAGACCTAGCTACATTCTCCAGGAGGCATTCCGCAGCATCAACCGCAACCGCGGGAGCTTCATCCTCGCGGCGACGGTCCAGGCCATCTGCCTTGTACTCCTCTCCGTATTCATGATCCTGACATCAAACCTCGTCCGGCTGTCGGCTGCCGCGAGTCGCCGAATCGAGCTCTACGCGTTTGTCGGTGAGCAGGCCGACCAGGCACTGCTCGTGCAGCGAATCGGCTCGCTCGACGGCGTAGCACAAGCGCGCTACGTATCGAAAGACGAAGCGCTCACCGAGCTACGGACCGACCTTGGCCCGGACTCCAGCCTGGTGGACGCACTGGAGGATAACCCCCTGCCGTCATCAGTCCGCATCACCGTAAACCCCGGGTACGCCTCGCTGTCGTCGCTCACCGCTCTTGAACAGAAAGTAATGCTCATTCCCGGCGTTACCGAGGTCTGGTCCGGCAAGGAACTGGTCGAGCGTCTCGGACGCATCACCCGTACCGTGATGTTCCTCGACATCGGCATTCTGGTCATAGTCTTCTGCGCGGTGCTCTTCATCGCTTTCCAGACCGTGGAGTCCTCAATTGCGTCGCGGCACCATGAAATCCAGATCATGGAGCTGGTCGGCGCTACGGCCGCAACCGTGCGCCTGCCGTTCGTCATTGAAGGAACTACCCAGGGAATAATCGGCGGGGCTGCCGCGTTCGTGCTGGCCCTCGTCTTTCAGCGGCTGGCCGCCATCGTCATACCATCCGCCTCCCTGCCGACGGGCATCGTCCTCCTCGCCGACCTCGGACTCGGGGCCATTTCCGGCGTTGCCGGCTCGCTCATCGCATTGAACCGCATCCACCGCGTCCCGCAGGCCGTGGCCATGGACGATAGTGAAGAGTGACCGGTGTTGACGGGAATCCGGGAATCGAGGATTCCAGAATTCTGGTACCATTCCTCGACCTCTTGATCCCTTGAATCACCGAATCCTGTTTCTTGCGCTGTTACTGGCGACCTGTGCCCAGGGACTGACTCAGGCGCCGGCCGAGCCTCCTCTTCCCCTCCACCGTCTGACAGGGGGCACCGAGCCCAACCCCGACACGACCATGGCCGCCACGCCCGAGACCCTCAGCGCGGAACAACTCGATCAACAGATTCGACAGAACCAGGACCAGCTCGAACAGACGAGGCAGCGGCTCGCCGAGGTCGAGAACAAGCTCGGCGATCTGTCCGACAAAGAACAGGCCAGCCTGGCAAGACTGGCGTCACTTGAAGAACAGATCGGGTTGACCCGAAGCTACCTGGCGAAACTCAGAGCCCAGGCTGCGGCGCGATCGACCGAAATCGCACAGGTCGCGAGGCAGATTGAGCAGACTTCCGCCCAGGCGGCAAGCCGCAAACAGGCTCTGGGTCGCCGGCTGACCGCAATCTACAAGTACGGACAGCTCAGCCCGCTCGCCGCGCTGCTCTCGACTCGCAGTGTGCCTGAGGTCTATCGCAAGATGCTCTATCTGCGCTGGGTTGTGCGGGCGGACCAGCGCCTCGCCGCCGAGCTGTCGGAGCTGGACCTGCAGCTCTCGCTGCAACGGTCAAAACTCCTTGCCGACCAGACCGAACTGGAACGCCTGCAGCAGGAACAACTGGACCAGCAGACAAAGCTCAGTGCGGCGATTGCTGCCGAGTCGGCGGTACTCAAGAAAGTGCGGAACGACAAGGACGCCGGGCAAGCCCTGCAGCATCAGCTTACCGAATCAACCGGCCGGCTGCAGAACCTGCTCGCGGACCTGCAGCACCGAAAGGAGAATGCGCAGCCCGTGGCCACCAGCAGGTTTGAGAGCCAGAGAGGCAGTTTGCCGTGGCCACTCAAGGGCAAGGTCATTGCCACGTTCGGCTCCCAGGTCCATCCGCGGTACAAGACCAAGACAAGCAACCTCGGGATTGACATCAAGGCCGAGCCCGGGACTCCCGTCCATGCCGTGGCGGCGGGCCGAATCTCCTATGCTGACCAGTTTATGGGTTATGGCAACCTGGTCATCATCGACAACGGCGGCGGCTTCTACACGCTCTACGCCAATCTCACCGAGATGTCCGCGCAGGTCGGCTCCCAAGTGGCCGCAGGCACGAAGGTCGGGACCGCCAGTGACTATCTTCACTTCGAGATTCGGAAAGACGGAAAGTCGGTCGATCCGATGGACTGGCTGCAGCCCTAGAACCCGGAGGCGTCCGGGAGTCGAAGGTTTCGGAACCCCGGCTCGAACACTCGCCGCCTTGATCTCATGAATCCTCGAATCTCCCTTGGCCGCTTGCTCGTCGGCCAGACGAAGGCGGTTGAATTCCTTGAATCGTGGCTTGCCGACGGCACTTTTCCGCCACTGCTCTTTGCCGGCCCGGCGGGCGTCGGCAAGAGGACTGCTGCGCTCATGGTAGCACAGGCGGCAAACTGCCTCGACCCGGACCACCAGCCGTGCGGAGTCTGCCGCAGTTGCCGCTCAATCGCCGGACTGGGCCATCCCGACCTGAGACTCCTGCTTCCGATCCGGCTGCCCAAGAAAGACGCGGACATTGATGACATAGCCAGAACCACGCTTGACCGTTATCCGGAGTTCGCCCTCGGCCGGGCTCAACCGGTCCCTGACACGAAGCTCAAGATACCGATTGACGCCGTGCGCTGGCTTCGAATTGAGATGGCAAGACCTCCGCTCCTGGCCCGACTTCGCCTCTTCCTTCTGATCCAGGCACATCAAATGAACGCCGAAGCTACCAATGCGCTGCTGAAAGTGCTGGAGGAACCCCAGGGCCAGACCTCCTTCATCTTGACGACGTCGCGGCCGGCCGCCCTGTCGGCCACCATCCGCTCACGTTGTCAAACTTTGAGGTTCTCGTCGATTGCCCGGGACACGCTTCTGTCGTGGCTTAAGGAAAGCGCCGGCGCGTCAGCGGCCGACGCCGAGCTTGCATCGGCCATGGCCGAGGGGTCGATCGGGACAGCACTGCGATTCCTGGAGAACCGGGAGGAATTCCTCGTGGCCTCCATTGTCGATTACTTTGCCGGCCGACTCGGCTCGAGTGAGCGGGCCGTCGCCGCTGCCATGGACGCGGCGCAGGACGCCTCCCCCGCTGCCGTCGCCGGCACTCTGCTCTTCCTGTATCGGGAAACACTGCGGATCAAACTCGGCGGGAGTTCTATTTACGCGAACAAGAACCCGGGCGTCATTGAACCGAACATCAGCCGCGAAGCCGGCTACCTGCGCCGAGCCGTGAAGTTCCTGTTGTCGCGGAGCAGCGACGCGGGCCTCAATGTCAACGCGCGGCTGTTCAACTACACGCTACTGACGACGCTCAAACCACCGGCCCGCCGCCGGCTACCTACCTGAGTCCCCGGCGGATTCGGGTGACCCGACCGTTACCATGTCCTTCAACGCCGAGTAGCGTTTCTCCCCGATTCCGGATACGGACCGCAACTCGCTGACGCTCCGGAAGCCGCCTTTGCGCTGGCGGAATTCAATGATTCGGCTCGCAAGCACCGGTCCGACGCCAGGCAGTGCGTCGAGCTGACGAGCGGTGGCACAATTGAGGTCCACCAGTCGCTGACCGGCAAGCGAATCCGGCTCAGTTTCAGCGCCCCTGACAACCGTGACCGGGTTCATCGCCGCCTGACGCCTGAGCTCGGCACGTCGCCAGCCCGAAATCCCCACTCCGACAAGGAAGGCCGCCGTCACCAGCAGCAGAATGGCCCGTTCGCGCCGATTCAATGAGGACATTGCGACCACTGATCTCATGCGGGCGAACACGCCCTGCGTCTCGTGGGCCGCGGAAGTGCGCACAAGACTACCTGCTCACGTTCAGAACTTGAACAGAACCCACAGATCCAGGTCCATCGACTCGGTGGTTGTCGTGATCGCCAGTCCCCGATTCTGGCTGTATTCGGCGGTGAGCCCGGCCTCCATGCTACGCGAGAAGCGATAGGAAGCAGCGAGCGAAGTACTGAGGGTGTTGTTCCGCTCCAACTCGGTCGCCGAGTCGGCGGAATCCCGCGAAACCCATTGCTGAAGGTATCGGTGCGTCTGATTTGCCTGGAGCGACCAGGTCAAACTCAGATCCGACGAGAACCTCAGCTTGCCGAGCAAAGGAAGCCGCAGACCCTGAGGCGCGGAGAACGTGTAGGAAAGTGACAGATTCGCGCCGCGGTCATTCGAGTAGGTGACGCTGCGCGCCGCGCCGGAATCGTCCAGGAATATGGTAGTGGTACCGAACGTATAGTTGACCGAAAGCGTGGTACTGAAGCGCCTCTTCCAGGTGGTGCTCCAGGACAGCAGCGGACTGAACTCATTGTCGTCGGTTTCATTGCGATTGCGCATCCCCAGCGACTCGAGCGCGACGCTGTCACCGTTCCCCAATTCGTAGTAGGGGACGAACTGGCCGCCGATGTCAAGTCGGTGCTTGTAGCTGGCGGTCAACTTCGAGTCTGTCGCCCAGTTCTTGAACAGCTTCTCCACCTTGTCCTGCGTCAAATCCAGCTCGGGCCAGGTCAAGCTCCGATCGAGAGTTGGGCTCTGCGGCAGGCTTGGCAGGACCTCTCCCTGAGACAACTCGCAGGCAATCTGCGCGGTCAAGTCACTGACATGTCCTCCGGAAGACGCCCGCAGTGTATTGTGCCGCTCGCGGGTCGTGGTCGGCGACTGGTGCAACGTGTCGAATGCGAAGATGTCGGTGAACCCGAGCCGGTATGGCCATGGCGAGGCGTCATAGACGCCGACCAGGTCGCTCGTGCGGGCGATCGAGTAGCTGAGGTCAAGCGGCTGCAGGGTGCGGGACAAGAAGCCCGCGGCCTGCTGGAGGACGTTTGACGAACCCTCGCCCTTGGGCGGCGACTTCACGGTCCCGGAAGCGGTATCTCTGAACGCCGACGAATCGCGCCGGAGCGTATCACTCTTCTGCTTCGGCGGCCGGCGGCCGCTGTGAATCTTCCCGCCCGCTGCGTTCTCCGACCCAAGCCCACCGAGTAACTCGGGCAGGTCGGTTCCAAGGGTGAACGAAATGTCGCCCGAGTTGTTCATGTTCCGGGAATCCGAATACCCGGCAACGGCCTTCGTTCGTTCATCGGAGTAGTCACCGTTGAAGTCGATTCCCGGAGTAATGGCGTCGGCGACCTCGAGATTGTAACTGGCATCAAGGCTGTGCTGCCGGCTGGCCTCGGTCCCGGTGGTGAAAAACAACAGGGTATCGGGCGTCGGCACCAGCAGGTCCCGCTCGGTCTGGACACCGTACGAAAAGGTCATGTCTTCGATCGGCGAGTAGTCAATTCCCAGATCGGTTGAGATGCCGTTGCCCCGTGTCGTGTCGAACCGGAACGCGCTGTCCAGGACCGTCCGCGTGCCGCTCAACGTGAGCTGCCGTTCGTTGGTAATCCCGACCTTGACATCGGGAAGCAGCGTGAGCTCATCGTCGGACCCGATCTTGACCTTCACGTCCGGCGTGACCGCGTAGGTCCAGGCGAGCGCGCTGGCCCAGCTCGAGTCGCGATTGAGCGGTCCGAGGTCATGCCCGTGGCGGTCATTCCATGAGAGACTCATGCCCTCAAGCGTGTAGTTGAGCCACCGGTTGCCTGACTTCTGTTTGTGGATGTTGTTGAGAGAAATCACATCGCTCCGACCGGTTGATACATAATCCGGAGATGAGGCGAGCGACTCCGGCAGCAGAAGGTCCGGATAAAGCGGTGAGAACTTGGGCACATTGAGCTGGTCCGATATCGAGTAGCCGAGCGGCACGCTCACGCCCCAACTCGCGGGCAGCAACCGGTCGAGGTTGGCCTGCACGCTCGCCCCGAGACTGGTGCCGAACCCATTGCTGCCCGGCATTCCGCGTGCGTCGCTGAAATGACGGAAATTGGGGTCAGAGTACTGACAGCTCACCGCCAGCGAGACGAAGTCGGAAAGGGCGATATTGGAGCGGGCCTGGAACCCATAGCCCGCCTCGGTATGCGGGGCAGTCAGTCGCATGTCGTCGAACCATAGTCCGCCGCTGATCTTCGCGCTGCCCCGGTTCTCGATGCCCAGCACCGTGTAGCGGATGGCGGACAGCGCCGGAGATCCAAGAACGCTGTACGGCCCGCTGGCCCACAGCGTGTTCCTGGGAACGTCGGCTTCATCCCGTCGGAGCTTCAGCACCGGAAGGGAGTCCAGCGGGATAACGAATTCGTACCACTTGCCGTCCCGCCCCGGGACCAGTTGGCCGCTGGTAACCGGGGCCTGGTATTCATAGTAGTTCGCCGAGTCCGCACCCAGCTTCAGAAGAAACGCCAGCCCGTTGCCGTCGTCATGCACGTACAGTCGCAGGTCGCTGTACTCCCGATAGTCTTCCTGGTCGGTCAGGGCCTTGTCTACCGTGGCGAGCCGGTAGCCGTGCAGGTTCTGATAACCAAACAGCAATGCCCCTTCCTCCTCGAGATTGCCGCTGGCGTCACGCTTCAGGGCGAACGGCGAAGAATAGCTGGTATCGGTCTTCTTTGAGACCGCCGTCGCCCAGATTTTCTCGGTGGTATCGGCCGGGACGTGACCCGGCGCCCGGATCGTATCACGGAGCGACGCCAGTTGGAGGCCGGTCCAGCGGCTGCCGACGAAATCAATCGAGTAGAAGTCGACAGTGTCCGCCTGGTCGAAGCCGTCCACCCAGATCCGGACAAGCTGGATGTTCTCCCACCTCGGCTGCCCAACGGTCTTGAAAACGGTGCTGTCGCGCAGCGACACCCGGCATAGCTTCCAGCCGTTGACAAGATTGCTGAAATAGCGCGAGTCGCCCAGTTGAATCGTGCCTTCGAAATAATGGTTGTAGCGGGTGAAACCGGTTCCGGTCAGATCTTCCTGGTCCAGGTGGGTGTTTCCCTCCGTGCCTTGAGGATTCGTCTGGGAGTTGTAGTCATCGTCGCCATCATCCGCCGAACCCGTCTTCCAGAGGCTGTCGACCCCGGCGACGCCGTCGAGCCCGACGTCCTCACCGTCATCAAGCACGCCGTTGCCGTTCTTATCTTCGGTGTCATTCAATCCATCCAGCCCGACAATCGCGCCTGCCCGGTTTCGCCGTGGCGCGTCTTCATCAATGGACGTGCCAATTGTCACGTGAATCGTACCGGTTCTACCCCGGGATTTCATGACCATCTGCAGGTTGTCGACGTCGGCCAGGTTCATGCCTACGCCGGCCTGCGCGGCTGAGGTCATCATACCGGCCCACGAACCCGGGTCGCCCGAATCCGGCGTGAACACGACTCGCAGCACGTCGTGCGTGCTGGTAGCGTCGCTGCCGACCGACGGTCCGAAGACGCTGTCGTTGCGCACCCGGGCGGACGGGTTGTTCCAGAACAGCCTGGTGTGAGCGAAATGCTCCGTGTCCTTGCCCACCGGTACCGAACTCCAGGACCAGAGCAGGGCGGTAACCGACACATCCCGCGTGATGGCGGTTCCTTCGAAGTCGTCGAGGTAGGCCACCCCCCGGGTGTTCGGGTTCGGCATCGAGACCGCGCCCTCGGCCGATACGCCGAAAGCGGACGGCGCCTGAGCGCGGAGCAGCGGCAAACGGTCAAGGAAGGCGCTGACCGCGTCGGAATTGACCGCGTAGGATGCGTCGGTTTCGGCAATCAGCCGGCTGAACGGTTCCGAACCGATCGAGGGCTTCTCGTCCTGAGTCCCTTCGCTCCGATAGAAGACGCTGCTGCCGAACTTGGCCTGCTCGGACGGCGCCCACTCGGCCCGGGTCCCGACCAGCGACTTCTGCTCAACCATTAGCAGCGGGTTGTACTCATAGGTAACGCTGATGTCGGCGTCCGGAGGCAAAGCCCTGACGAATGAAAGGATGCCGGTCGAGTAGTCGATCTTGTAGTCGGTGGGACTTACCCACTGTAAGCCGTTAACCGTCACCTTCTCGGAGCCGGACGTGATGTCCGGCTGACCCAGGTAGTAGGACGAAGTCGCGCTTGAGTACTCCGCAACCATGTAGTACTCCTGGCCCTCGCCCGACGACAATGTCGCCGGGTCCTTCCGGTATATTACCCGATCACGAACCGAGAGCGCGCTCGTGTCGAACGGCGTTGCCCCGGGAAACCTGATCAGCCCGGTCTTGGTATCGAACTCAGGGTACTCGACGCGGCCATCGTGGTTGGGGTCGAGACCTAACAGATCCCTGAACTTCTGCCCGCTGTTGGCGCCGGCATCCTCATATTCGACATTCGCACCGCTCGGCTGGCGCCGGAAGATCTGCAGGGACGAAAGTGACACATCCGTCTGGGGCAGCTTGTAGACGTTGCGCAGCTCATCGTTCCAGGTGAGCGAAGTCGAATCCGGGTTCTTCGGTCTCAACAGCTTCAGCACGAGCGAATCGCGCCACTTACCACGGATGTTTCCGAACGTATCGTCGGGGTTGGTCGTCACGATGTACAGCCCGACCACATCCGTCGAATTGAGGGCATTCGCGAACTCGATGATACTGCCCGTCTCGATTGAGTAGTCCTTGCCCGGTGATTTCAGGTCGAAGTCACCGGGCCAGCGGTCGTATGAGTAGTTCGCCGGTTGCGAGTCCGGCGAATTCGGCATCACTGTGGCGATAGCCTTGTAGGTCGCCTGGTTGTTGCTGGGGTTGCAGTCGTCGATGTAGACCTGCAGTTGGGTGATGGTCCCGGGCACGTCAATGTGATAGAAAGTCCGCGCCACGTAATTGTACTCGTCGATGGTATCGGTGCTCACCACGCGCTTGCCGGTGAAGCTCGCCGTCTGGCTCTGCGACTGCTCGGTCGAGGCGATGGCGTAAAGGTCGATGCCGCCGATCTTGCCTTTGGCCGCCGCGCCGAACAGGCCGTTATGAGCGGGAAGGTCGCCGGTATAGGCTGTGCTCGGGATTGTCAGCTTTGTGTCGCCCAGCTCGACCGACTGGATGATCTCATCC
>DATJQV010000027.1 GCA_035505375.1 bacterium
GACCACGTCTGACCACAACATGTACAACGCCGGCGCTTGCCACCAAACCGGTACACCTTCGCTCGACAGCAGGTCGACTTCTCATGCAAGGTAGCCATGCACGAGAATACAGCAGAGAAAACAGACTTAACTCACTCATCCGCAACCACTAGCCGCGCTCACTTTCAACGGCATTTCCGCCACGCTTGCTTCCCTTTCGTTTCCGAGTCCGGCCCCCGAACCGGCGCAAGCCGCAGCCTGAGACCGTCTCGGTCACATGCCGCAAATACCACGCAGGCAGCTTCGCTCGACGCAGCAAGTCGGCAAACGAGATACCAGATACAAGTGACTGGAAGTGCTTCCAATTGCATGATGTAAGTCACGTAAAAACGAACTTTATGACGCAAATAACAGATGGAACCGTGATGTGAGGCCGCATCTACCATACCGTCTACCGGACGGTCTAGTAGACGGTCCGGTAGACGGTATTCCATATCTTATGTTAGACCGAGCAGTACATGGACTACGCTACCGTATTATGGCTCGTATTCCGGACCGGCGCGTGGTTCATGTTGTGTACGGTGTATTAGACTGTGTATCGTACGGTATGATAGTCCGTATCGTAGATAGTATATCGGTCGGATAGGTAGATCGTGTGCATGATGGATATGTGGGTCGTCTGATATGTGGTATGCATAATGGTATGGTAGCTCGTCCGGTACACGCTGCGATTCGCGATAGTCGCGATGACGCTTTGGTCGTCAGGTCGGGGCTGAACCACGATTCGTTTCCGTGGCAAGTTCGTCGCCAGGCGTCGATTTCTGTCTTGGGGGACAGCGATTGCGGCATTCAAGTGGGGAGTGAAGGTCAAAGGCCAAGGCCACGATAATTCGCAGGGCGATTGTGGGATCAGCGTCTCGCGCAAGTGCGGTCCGTCAGTCGTGCGACTCGGCGTGTGGCGTCTCGCGCAGCGTGGTGCGGCACGATGTGCATGCGGATCGCGCCGCTTATTGACAAGCATCGGATTTCATGCTATAACCTCTCGACCGAGAGGTGCGCTTCCGAGGCGCGCCCCGGGGTCATGATTAGCTGTGTCGATGTCCCGATCGTATGCTTACGGTTGGGAAACGCCAAACCTAGGAGATAGCTTTGTCCCTGCGTCCGATGCCACGTTCGCGATTGTGCTGCGGCCGCCGGCCGTGTTTTCGGTCATGGCAAGGCCGGTCTTCAGCCACGCGCGAGCCGGTGGCTGCAGACCGCAAGGGGTTTTTCTCAAGAACCGGAGCGGACCGTCTGACGGCCGCGCTTCTGGTCGCCGCCTCCCTGTTGTTCGTGCGAGCCGCCCCGGTTTATGGAGGGCCTATTTCCCTCGACATCACCAGCCCGGCGTCCGAGCAGATGGACTTCGAACACCTGTGGAACATGACGCTGCACAACCCGAATCCCGATACCGAGTCGGCGACGTTGCGAGTCGAAGCGAGTGAGGTCAAGGCCGGAGTCGTGTTCTCGGCCAACACCCAGAAGATAAAGCTCGCGCCCGGCGAGCTTAGACTCACGTCGCGGGATGTGAAGCTGGACAGCGTGTCTTGCCGGAAGGGCTACGAGGCCTTTGTCGCAAAGGGCCACCGGTTGCCCGAGGGCGACTACTCGTATGTCATCACACCGGGTCCCGGCTTGAAGCAGACCGCGCTCTTTTTCCGGATACGCGTCCCAAAACCGGTGGAGCTCACCTGGCCACCCAATAACTCCGCGGTTACCGACAGCCAGGTAGTCTTTGCCTGGACACCACCGGTGGCCTCGGGTCCAATCGGCGTGTACCGGTACTTGCTGCGGGTTGCGGAAGTGGCGCGCGGACAGAACGGGGCAACCGCCTTGAAGCGCAACCGGCCGGTTTTTGAGGACCGGGAGTTCTGGCCGGCAGCCTGTCGATTGCCGGCGCGCGCCGGCGTGCTCGTGCCGGGCAGGACCTACGCCTGGTGCGTGGCCGCGTCAGATACGACCAACCCGTCGGTGGACACGACGCATACCGAGAGCAGGGCGGGCACGTTCGTTTACCGGCCGGGGGCAAACCCGGCCGACACCGGTACCAATTTCACTTTCCCCTACACGGGGAGGTCAGTAACGGGAAATGCCTCGATGGTGGTTGCGTCCGGGCTTCCTGATGCCGAGCTTTGTCTCTTGGAGTATGCGCTTGGCGGTGACTCGATGGCCAGAGACTGGCATCCCATCGGCGTTTTCCCGAAGGCACAGCAGGGCTACTTCGTCGGTTTGTGGGCTTCCGACTCAGCGGTTACTCGCGCCGGGCGGACATTTCCCAGCCCGGTCGTTGTGCGAGCCACAGTCCTGGACCGGCAGGGGCGCCACAGCGAGGCGCTGCTGCCGCTGGTCATCAACCCGCCGCCCCCACCGACGAGGAAGGGCTGCGGCTGCCACTAACGGAGCAGGGATCAAGGTATGAAGGGATCGAGGGATAGCGTGAACCAGGCCGGCGCCACACCCGTTTGACCCTCTGTCCTTTGACAGACAGCCATCTGATTCTATAATACCCGCCATGCCTGATACGACGATCAGCGAGTTTCCTCCGAAATACGACCCCAGGCCGATTGAGGGCAGGTGGTACAGCTTCTGGGAGAAGAGCGGATTCTTCACCGCCGACGCGCACTCGGTGAAACCGAAGTTCTCGATTGTCATACCGCCTCCCAACATAACCGGTTCACTGCACGTCGGCCACGCGCTGAATAACTCGCTGCAGGACGCGCAGATACGGTTCAAGAAGCTGCAGGGATTTGAAACGCTCTGGTTGCCCGGCACGGACCACGCCAGCATCGGTACGCACACTCACCTCGACCGCGCTCTGGCGGCCGAGGGCACGGATCGCTTCCAGGTCGGTCGCGAGGAATTCCTGAAGCGCGCCTGGGCGTGGAAGGAGAAATACGGCACCCGCATCATCGAACAGTTGAAGTTGCTGGGCTGCGCGTGCGACTGGACCAGGACCCGGTTCACGATGGATGAGATGCTCTCGCGCGCCGTGCGCGAGGCGTTCGTGCGCTACTACGAGGATGGGTTGATTTACCGGGGTACGCGCATAGTCAATTGGTGTCCACGCTGCCATACCGCAGTCTCGGACCTGGAGGTGAAGCACCAGGACCAGAACAGCCATTGGTGGTACATGCGCTATCGGATAGCGAATGACCAGTTACCAGTTTCCAGTGACCAGCTCCCGGAGTGGGTTGTTGTCGCCACGACAAGGCCTGAGACGATGCTTGGGGATACGGCCGTCGCCGTCAACCCCAATGATGAGCGCTACAAGCATCTCGTTGGCAGGAAGCTCGTTCTTCCGCTGGTCGGACGCATCATTCCAATCATCGCGGACGAGTTGGTGCTTGCGGAGTTCGGCACCGGTGCGGTGAAGGTCACCCCGGCGCACGACGCCACCGACTTCGAGATAGGGAAGAAGCACAATCTCGAGTTCATCGCCGTCATCGACGACAAAGCGCGGATCACCGACAAGGCGCCGGATAAGTACCGCGGTCTTTCGCGCGAGGAGTGCCGCAAGCGCGTCATCGAGGACCTCGAGGCCCAGGGGTTGATGGAGAAGATTGAGCCTTACAAGCTGAGCGCGAGCGTTTGCGAACGCTGCGGTACCGTAGTCGAGCCGCTGATTTCGGAGCAGTGGTTCGTGAGGATGCAGGATCTGGCCAGGCCGGCGATCGAGGCCGTCGAGTCGGGCCGGCTGAAACTGATTCCCGAGCGCTGGACCAAGGTCTATCTTGACTGGATGTACAACATCCGTGATTGGTGCATCTCTCGCCAGCTTTGGTGGGGACACCGTATCCCGGTTTGGTACTGCGACTGCGGTGAGATAGTCGTCGCGCGTGAGGATCCGACTGAATGCCCGAAGTGTCATTCGCAGAAACTGAGGCAGGACGAGGACATCCTCGATACGTGGTTCTCTTCCGCGCTGTGGCCGTTCTCGACCATGGGATGGCCGGAGAAGACGCCGGACCTGGAGAAGTTCTATCCGACCGATTTCCTCTCGACTGCGCCGGATATCATTTTCCTCTGGGTGGCGCGGATGGTATTCTCCGGGTTGAAGTTCATGGGCGACATTCCGTTCTCGCGGGTCTATTTCCACTCGTTCATTCTCGTCGAGACCGGCGAGCGGATGAGCCGGTCCAAGGGTATCGGCATCGACCCGGTCGACATGTTCCAGAAGTACGGCACGGACGCGGTGCGGTTCACGCTCGCGTATCTGGAAAGTCAGTCACAGAGCTACCGGCTGAGCGAGAAGCGGTTTGAGTTCGGCCGGAACTTCACCAACAAAGTGTGGAACGCATGCAGGCTGGTCGCGCCCCACCTTGCGGGATGGGCACCGGGCGGGGAAAGGCCGGCGCTGGCGCCGGAAGACGCCTGGATTCTCGGCCGGTACAACCAGACGGTCGCTGCCGTCACCGGCGGGCTTGATGCGTGCGCCTATTCCGCGGTTGCGTCCCGGCTGCACGAGTTCTTCTGGCACGAGCTCTGCGATTGGTATCTCGAGTTTGCCAAGCTGCGTCTGAAGGCGGATGACAGTGCGTGTCGCTGGACGCTGCACCATGTTCTTAGTGGTACGCTGCGATTGCTGCATCCATTCATGCCGTTCATCACCGAGGAGCTGTGGCAGCGGCTGGGATTCGGCGAGGTCGGGGCCGGCTCGATCATGCAGTCGTGCTGGCCGGGACCGATAGCGGTCGATGAGCGTGGCGTCGCGCAGGTCGAGACCATGCGCGAGCTGATAGTGGCGGTCAGAAACATCCGGGCCGAAATGGAGGTGCCGGCCAAGGCCCAGGTACGGACCGTTGTGAACTCGGCCGATGCCGCGCTGGCCTCATTGCTGAAGTCGAGTGAAGGCCTGATCCGGGAGCTGGCCGGCGTCTCTGCACTCGAGTTCGGGACGGTGAGGCCCGACAAGTCGTCGGTCGCCGTCCTGGCAGGCTGCGAAGTGTACGTGCCGCTCGAGGGGGTAGTGGATGTGGAGAAGGAACTCGAACGGATGAAGAAGGAGATTGTGAACCTGGAGAGGCTCGTCGCCGCCATCGACGCGAAATTCGCCAACCCCGATTTCGCGTCTCGCGCCAAGCCTGAGGTGGTCGAGGCCGAGCGCAGCCGGCGCACCGAGTACGCGAGCAGGCTGGATCGATTGAACCGTCAGCTTGACGCATGGAAGTGAGTCCGTCGGCGTTGCAACTGTTCGCTTGTATCTGCACGCGCGTTGTGCTAGCATTCTAGTATGAAGTCGCTCATCGCGAGCCTCGGCTGGATCCTGTTCCTGGCGCTGGCGGTCTGTTTCCTGCTGTTCTACAACTTCGCTTACCTGCCGCGTGCCGACCGGATTGTCCGGCAGCAGAATGAGATCAACATGTGGATCGGTCAGCTCCAGCAGATGAATGACAGTGTCAAGCGCGTCGAGGGACAGTGGGACTCCACATTCAAAGTGTCATACTCGTTCGACGAGCTGTTCGGTGGAGCGACGGATCTCAAGTTTGTGCCCTCGGCCGAGTCGCTGTTGAGGGCGTGCGTCACTTCTCTGCAATCGAGCACCGGGCCAATCGAAGTCGCCGGCCACGCCGGCGGCGCCCAGGCGCCGCAGGCCCTGAGAGAAAGGTTCCCAGGTGGCTGGGACTATGCCGCGGCTGCGGCCGGGGCGGTGGCAAGCCGTTTGGCCGCGTGGGGTGTGGATCCGGATCGGATAAGAGTTGAAGGCTACTCGGATTCTCGCCCGGCCGGATCTGCCGCATCCGGTTCCGGACCTGCGGCTCCCCGCGTTGACATCGTTGTAAGGAATCAGTGACCGGTCGCGCGCTGGTGGGACTGGCGCTGCTGGTCGGGCTGACCTCGGCGGTTCCGGTCGGACCTTCGGTCCTGGCGGCCCCTGACGGACAGTTCGACCTGGCGCAGACCACCGACACGCTGAAATCGCAACCGACATCCGGTGATACTGTCTCGAAGGCCGACACGATTCGTCCGTATCATTCGGCCAAGTCTCCCGGTGCCGCTGTCCTGCTTTCTTTTCTGCTGCCCGGAGGCGGGCAGGTCTATACCGGCAACTGGTGGAAAACGACGCTTATTGCCCCGGCCGAGGTCACCCTGGGGTATCTAACGGTCAGGGAACACCTGTTGGCCACTCAGTCTCTGAACAAGGGTGATACCGCCGACTACTCCCGGTATAGCAGCACCAGAACCGCATTGCTCTGGTGGACCGGGGCAGTCATCGTGTTTTCCATGGCCGATGCCTATGTATCTGCTCAAATGTACGGATTTGACCGGGAGACGAAGCTCGGCCTGTGGCCGAGCAAACTCCCCATGCCGAGCCTGGCACTCGGAACAGGGAACCTCGGACTAGTCGTGCGCGCCGGGATTGCGATGGGGTTCTAGCCACGAGCATGTTAACCGCTGCCGCCGGCAGGTTCCAGATGGATGCCCTTGCAGCCGCGGTGCGCCTGGCGGCCGGGGCGGATTGCGACTCCGGCGGCTGGGGCGTGGCTCACTGCTATGGCAATCGATTGGAGACAATCAGATCTGCGCAGCCCTGCGCAAAGGACCCGGATTTCGGCACGTTGGGTGAGATTCGCACCGACATGGCCTTGATCTGCATGGGAGGAATGACCCCGGCATCACCGCGCGAACTCAGACCGTATCTCAGGCGCGAGGCCGGTCGTGTCTGGGCATTCGCTCATTCTGGTCTCATCGGCTGCGAGGACCGTCTCGACACCGGCGGTCGGATCACTGATTCCCGGGACCCGAGCGAGCGGTACTTCCTGTATCTACTGAACAAGCTGGACGATGCGTCCCCGGTTGAGTCACTCAGCAGCGCCCTCACCGCGCTCGGGGAACAGGATTCGCTGTCGTTCTGCCTGGCCAGCGCAGAAATGATGCTGGTCGGTTGCTGGCACGGCGGCGGATCGGATGCGACCGGGCAACTGTGGACGGGAGAAGGCGAGTTGGCAAGGTACTTCAGCACCAAGCCGCTCGGTTCCCTGCCCGAGGTCCGGTGGATAGCCATGCCGAACCACAACGTGCTCGCCATCACCCGTTCCCGACGCGAGCTGCCCTAGCCTACAACGGCACAAGAAGCCGCGAGTCCGTTTTCCTGCCGCGATGGACGTACCGACAAAACAAAAGCGGCCCTGAGGCCGCCAATCTCGAACCGGCGTCCGGCTATTTCCGAACTGGAGTGTTGGAGGTGCGTTGCCCGAATTCCACCAACTCGCGGAACCCCTTGGGGTCAGCCGCTGAGGCGATGGCGGTCTCGTACGTAACTTTGCCGGCGCGATACAGCTCTGCCAAGTAGGCGTCAAACGAAATGCTGCCCTCAGCCTGGCTCGTCTGGATGGCCGACGCCAAGTGCTCGGTTTTGCGCTCGCGGATGAGGTTACGCACGGCGGGCGTTGCCATCATCACTTCGTAGCAGCCGACGCGTCCTTTGCCGCCGGCCTTAAGCAGGAGACGTTGGGAAATCACGGCGAGCAGCGATAGTGAGAACTGAATACGAATCTGGTCGCGGATTTCAGGCGGGAAGATGTCGATGAACCGGGTAATGGTCTCCGGCGCGTTGGTGGTGTGAAGAGTGCCAATCACCAAGTGGCCTGACTCGGCGGCCCAGATGGTTGCCTCCGATGTCGCAAGGTCTCGGATTTCCGCAACGAGGATGACGTTGGGGTTTGAACGCAAGCCCTTCATGACTGCCTCACGGAATGACGACACGTCAACGCCGACCTCACGTTGTGTGATCAGTCCGTTCTTGTGGTCGTGAGCGAACTCGATGGGGTCTTCGATCGTAAGCACGTGGCGGGGGCTTTCCAGGATGTAGTCCACGAAAGTGGCCTGCGTCGTGGTTTTGCCCATGCCGGTCGGTCCCGTCACGAGGATGAGTCCGTGCGGCCGATCGAGCAGATTCTTGATGCGGGGTATGAGGTGAGGTACCGAGAAGAGCTCTTCGAACGAGAGAATGCGGCGAGGGATGAGCCGCAGGGCCATGCCGAAGTACCCCTTCTGTTTATACACGGCCACGCGGAACCGCGCCATGTTGCGGAAGTTGAGCGCGAAGTCACCGCCGCCACCGTTGTCAATCTGGGCGCGCAGGTGTCGCAGGTCCTTGGTCGCGATGTTCTTGAAGCTGTCGGTCATGTCCGGTGTCAGAACCGGACATCCCTCGATCGGGTGGAGGTAGCCGTCAATTCGGAGCGTCGGTGGACGCCCCACAGTGAGGTGCAGGTCGGATGCGTTCCGCTTGATGCACTCGGCCAGGAGTGAATCGAAGAACTCTTCGTCGGTCATAACCTGACATTACTATAAGGTCTGCCCACTCGGAGTCAAGTTTTTGTTGTGGCCACGGGTGGATGCCCGGCGACATAGGTGTCCCTGCCGGGTCTATCCACGAAGCTCAACGAGGCGGTCTGGACTGCAGCCGGCGGTGGGTTGCAGGGCAAGTCACACTACCTGTTGACTGGCTTCGGTTGCGTCCAAGCCCCCAGTCACGAGAGGCTCCTCATTGCCTATCCGGTTCGGGCACGCGTCGGGTGGCCCGTGCCCGTCAGATTGGCAATCCCGGTTTTCGTTTCGTTAACGTGCTGAGAGGATGAAACGCAATGCCCACAACACGTTGTCTTTGGTGGCGTCATTGATTCCAGGATTGACGAATTTGTCGCGGTAGGTCCCATGGTTTCTTGACAGTACGCTGCTATGGAATTATCATGATAGTCCGCCCATGGCAACATCCAGTAACTCGTCTGAGCTGCTTCGGCAGATTGAGACGCTCAGCGGTCAGGCCGTCGCCGACTGCTACCAGTGTGGCTGCTGTACGTCGGGATGTCCGATTGGCGAAGCAATGGACCCGCCGCCCAGCAAGGCAATCAGATTGCTGCAGTTAGGCAAGGTCGGTGAGCTGCTGGAGTCGGGGGGAATCTGGCTGTGCGCGAGTTGTCTCGTCTGCGGGACCCGCTGCCCACGGGCCGTTGACTACGCCCGCATTGCCGAGGCCTGCCGAGTGCTTATCCTTCGTTCCAAGCAGAGCCGAGTGGATCCCGACACCGTGACCGCTCCGGAGCTTGAGGAGATACCCCAGCAGGCGTTCATCGCCGCGTTCCGCAAGTCATCGGTATGACGAAATACTCCTATTATCCTGGCTGCACGCTCTACACCAAGGCGCGCAGCTTGGACCTCTGTGCGCGCAAGGCGGCCGAGAGGGTCGGGTTCGAACTTGTCGAGATGCCATCCTGGAACTGCTGCGGGGCCATCTACAACGCCACGAGCGACGACCTTGCGGCTCAGGTAGGGCCGGTCAGGAACCTGGCCAAGGCCAGCCAGATGGGTGACAAATTGGTGACACTTTGCGCGGCCTGCCACAATGTTCTCAAGCGGGTGCAGAACCGATTGGACCAGCCGGGCAACGAGGTCGAGAGCGAGCGGCTCAAGACATTCGTGGATGAGAAGTTCGAGCATCCCGTCAAGGTGTTGCACTACCTCGAAGTCCTCAAGAACGACATCGGCTGGGACGCCATCAAGGCAAAGGTGATCAAGCCGCTGGCCAAGCTCAAGGTCGCCTCCTATTACGGGTGCCTGATGGTCAGGCCCAAGGAAGTGCTGGAGTTCGACGACCCGGAGAACCCGCAGGTGATGGACGACCTGATGCGCGTGCTCGGTGCCGAGCCCACGAGGTTCGACTTCAAGGCCGAGTGCTGCGGCGGGTATCTGGTCGTGAACCGCCGGGACGTCGCGAAGTCAGCATCGCAGAAGATACTGGACAACGCGAAGGCTTGGGGTGCGGAAGCGATTGTCACAACCTGCCCATTGTGCCAGTACAACCTCGACAAGCTGCGGGTGATGACCGACGGCGCCCTTCCTGTGTTCTACTTCACGCAGCTCCTTGGCATTGCCGTCGGGCTGACGCAGGATGAACTCGGGCTTGAGCACAACGCCGGCGACCCGGTTGGATTCCTGAAGGCAAAGTGTCTGCTCTAGAGGGAATGACGAATGCCGAATGACGAACGTCGAATGAGCGAACCCCGGACGGGCAACCCCCAATCGACAATCGAAAATCGGCAATCCAAGATCCCTCGTGTCGGCGTCTTCGTCTGCCACTGCGGCATCAACATTGCGGGTGTGGTCAAGATACCCGAGCTGCTGGAGCGGGCCGGCATCATGCCAGGCGTGGTCGTCACGAAGGACTACAAATACTGCTGTTCGGACCCAGGCCAGCAGATGATTCGGGATTCCATAAAGAATGACAAGCTGGACCGGGTCATCGTCGCCTGCTGCTCGCCGACCTTGCACGAGACGACTTTCCGCAACGCCTGCGGCGAGGCGGGGCTCAATCCTTACCTGTGTGAGATTGCCAACATCCGCGAGCAGTGCGCGTGGGTTACCGAGGACAAGGATGCGGCGACGACCAAGGCGTGCGGGATTGTCAGGACTGCGCTAACCAAAGTGGTCGAAGACCAGCCTCTCGATGCAATCACCGTTCCCATCAACAAGCGCGCACTCGTTATCGGCGCCGGTATCGCCGGCATCCAGTCGGCGCTCGACATCGCCAACGCCGGTTACGAGGTAGTTCTGGTCGAGAAAGAACCTTCCATCGGCGGACACATGGCGCAACTCTCGGAAACATTCCCGACCTTGGACTGTTCGCAGTGCATCCTTACTCCACGAACGGTCGAGACCGGCAGGCATCCGAAAATCAAGCTGATGACCTATTCGGAGATTGACAGTGTCTCCGGCTACGTCGGCAACTTCAAGGTAAAGGTCAGGCAGAAGGCGCGGTATGTCGATTTCAAGACCTGCACCGGTTGCGGGGTATGCCTCGAGAAGTGCCCGGGCAGGACCGAGGGACGATTTGAGCGCGGATTGACTAAGGGCAAGGCGATCTACCGGCTGCTGCCGCAGGCAGTGCCGAACAAGCCGGTCATTGACGCTGAGGCGTGCATCTACCTGACCAAGGGCAAGTGCGGCAACTGCGCGAAGGTCTGCCCGACCGGCGCCATCCATTACGATGACACCGACAAGTTTGTCGAGGAAGAGGTTGGCGCTATCGTGCTCGCGACCGGGTACGAGTTGTTCGACGCGACCAAGCTCGGGCAATATGGTGTCGGGCTGGTGCCGGACGTAATTGACGGCCTCGCTTTCGAGCGTCTGCTCTCTGCTTCCGGACCGACGTCGGGCGAGGTGAAGCGGCCCTCGGACGGCAAGACGCCGAAGAAGATCGTATTCGTGCAGTGTGCCGGGTCGCGCGACTCGACCGTCGGGATGCCCTACTGCTCGAAGATATGCTGCATGTACACTGCCAAGCAGGCCATACTCTACCGGCATCGCGTGCACGATGGACAGGCGACAATCTGCTACATCGACGTGCGGACACCGGGTAAGGGATTCGAGGAGTTCTACAAGCGCGCGACCGACGATGGCATCCAGTACTTGCGCGGCAAGGTTTCCAAGATATTCCGACAGGGCGACAAGGTGATGGTCTGGGCGTCGGATACGCTGGCGGGCCGCAAGGTCGAACTCGAGGCCGATATGGTCGTGCTCGCCACCGCAGTCATAGCCAATCCCGACGGAGTCGGCCTTGCACGCAAGCTGAAGACCCAGATTGATACGCATGGCTTCATGACTGAGGCGCATCCAAAGCTGCGACCGGTCGAGACTCTGACCGCAGGGTTCTTCCTGGCCGGTTGCGGCCAGGGGCCGAAGGATATTCCCGAGACTGTGGCGCAGGCATCGGCAGCGGCGGCCAAGTTACTGGCGATGTTCGGGAATACGCGCCTGACCCATTCGCCAACCACAGCTCAGGTTGACGAGGAAATCTGCGTGGGCTGCGGCTATTGCGAGCGGACCTGCGCGTACGACGCGGTGAAGGTCGACCCGGTAAAGCGGAAGGCGGTTGTGAACGCTGCCCTTTGCGAGGGCTGCGGCGCATGCGCGGTCGCCTGTCCCTCAGGCGCGATGACCCACAAGAATGCTACCAAAAAGGCTATCTTTGAAATGGCGGATAGCTTCTAGGACAGAATGACCAAGGACCAAGTGCCAATGACCAACGCGGGCGACAACGGAAGCGGACCGGTCGGTGCCGTTCTCGTGGTCGGTTCAGGCATCGGTGGCATTCAGGCGGCGCTGGAGTTGGGTGAGGCGGGATTCAAGGTCTACCTGCTCGATGAAGGACCGGCCATCGGCGGCGTGATGGCGATGCTCGATAAGACCTTCCCAACCAACGATTGCTCGATGTGTATCCTTTCGCCGAAGTTGGTCGGCACCGGGCGGCATCAGAACATCGAGCTCGTGAACTACAGCGAGTTGCTGAGCCTGGAAGGGGAGCCGGGGCGGTTCAAGGCGAAGATACGCCGGAAGCCACGGTTCGTCCTTCTCGACAAGTGCACGGGCTGCATGGACTGCACGAAGGTCTGCCCGGTCGCGGTCCCGGACGAGTACAACCAGAAGCTCGCCATGCGCCGCGCGACCTACAAGCTCTACCCGCAGGCGATTCCCAACGCGGTGGCAATCGAGAAGAACGAAGGCAAGGCCCCGTGTCGGCTGGCGTGTCCTTCAGGCGTGAATGCGCAGGGCTACGTCGCGCTCATCTCGCAGAAGAAGTACAAAGAAGCTTACGAACTGGTGCGTGAGCGACTGCCGTTCCCAGGCGTCTGCGGTCGTGTCTGCCACCATCCGTGCGAGCAGGAATGCAACCGCAAGGAGTACGAATCGCCGGTCTCAATCAGGGCACTGAAGCGGTTCGCCGCCAACCAGGTGTACGCCGGCAAAGTCGAGTACCCGGTCATCAAGACGCCGGCGGCTGAGCGCGAAGAGAAGGTTGCAGTGGTTGGCGCGGGGCCGGCAGGCTTGACCTGCGCATTAGACCTCCGCGCCAAGGGCTACAAAGTGACTGTGTTCGACTCTGCGGACAAGCCGGGCGGGATGATGCGCTGGGGCATTCCGGCATACCGACTGCCGCGCGAGATTCTGGACCGAGAGATCAAGGACATTACCGACACCGGCGTCGAGCTGAAGCTTTCGAGTCCGGTCAACGGAACGGCTGGCGTTCAGAGCTTGCTCGGGCAGGGATTCTCCGCAGCGTTCGTCGCCCTCGGCTGCGGTAAGAGCCGGACCTTGAAGATTGACGGGATGGCACTCAACGGCGTGCTTCACGGGATTGAGTTCCTGCGCGACGTCAACGCCGGGAAGAAGCCGGCAGTCGGCAAACGAGTCGTAGTCATCGGCGGCGGAAACGTCGCGGTGGACGTGGCGCTGTGCGCCAAGCGGCTCGGGGCCGAGGATGTGACGATGGTCTGCCTCGAGTGCCGCGAAGAGATGCCGGCTCATGCATGGGAAATCCAGGATGCGCTGACCGAAGGCGTCAAACTGAACCCGTCGTGGGGGCCGCAGGCGATTGCCGGTGAGAATGGCAAGGTGACGGGGCTACGGACAATCGAGTGCACGCGGGTCTTCGACGACGCGCACCGGTTCAACCCGCAGTTCGGCTGCGTCGAGGGTTTTGAGCCCGCAGATACTGTGATTCTCGCCATCGGTCAGGCGGTCGACGCCGATGGGTTTGACGGGTTTGAGCGCGGTCCCGGCGGGACATTCAAGGTCAACAAGCTCACGTTCGAGACCAGCATGCCAGGAGTGTTCGCCGGCGGCGACATGGTCTCAGGGCCAGCGTCGGTGATCGAGGCCGTGAATGCCGGGCACGAGGCTGCCATTTCCATCGACCGGTTCATCAAACGGCAAGACCTGGCCGCGGGGCGCGAGAAGCCCAAAGAACAGGCGGCGAAGGCCGAGGAGTCGGCTGCGGCACGGGCAAAGATTGAGCGGCGCGAACGGACTGCGGAATCTTCTCTGACGGCCGCGGACCGCACTGGCTTCCGCGAAGTCGCCCTCGGCTTCACCGAGGAGCAGGCGGTTGCAGAGGCGCAGCGTTGCCTGAACTGCGGCATCTGCTCCGAGTGTATGCAGTGCGTCACCGCGTGCGAGGCGAAGGCGATTGACCATACCCAGACCGCAATAGAGGAAGAACTTGAAGTCGGCGCGGTCGTGCTGTCGGCAGGGTTCAAGGAGTACAAGCCAACTGGCGAGTATGGCTACGGGTATGGCCGGTACCCGAACGTGGTGACGAGCCTCGAGTTCGAGCGTATCCTGTCCGCCTCCGGGCCATACGAAGGCCACGTGAAGCGGCCCAGCGACCTGAAGCAGCCGAAGAAGGTCGCGTGGATTCAGTGCGTGGGCTCGCGCAATGCCGAGCACTACTACTGCTCGTCGGTCTGCTGCATGTACGCGACCAAGGAAGCGGTGATCGCGCGCGAGCACTGCGGCGGCAACCTCGACTGCCATGTCTACTACATGGACATGCGCTGCTTCGGCAAGGACTTTGAGAAGTATTACGACCGGGCCAAGGACGAGTACGGCGTGCAGTTCCGGCGCTGCAAGGTGAGTGCGGTTCAGCGAAAGGGATCAAGGGACCAAGGGATCGAGGGATCGAGTGACGGCACCGCCGAGGACCTGCTGATATCGTATGAGGATGAAGCGGGGACGCTGCGCGAGGAGGAGTATGACATGGTCGTGGTCTCCACCGCGCTTGCGGCCAACCCGCGCGTAGCCGAGATGGCCAAGCGTATCGGCGTTGCCGTTGACGAGCAAGGGTTTGTGAAGACCGACCGGTTCGAGCCGGTGCTGACCGAACGCCCCGGCGTCTACGCCTGCGGTGCGCTGGTCGAGCCCAAGGACATTCCCGAGACTGTGACCGAGGCCACGGGTGCGGCCGGCGCGGTCGCAGCCCTGCTCGCGCCGGCCCGCAACACCATGGTTCTGCCCAAGGTCTACCCGCCGTTCCGTGACGTGTCGGGCGAGGAACCGCGCATCGGGGTCTTCATCTGTAATTGTGGTATCAATATCGGCGGCGTGGTGAAGGTGCCGAGCGTGGTCGAGTATGCACGGACATTGCCGAACGTCGTGCTGGTCGACGACAACCTCTTCACCTGCTCGCAGGATACCCAGCAGAAGATCCGAAAAGCCATCGACGAGAACAAGCTGAATCGGGTCATCGTCGCGTCCTGCACGCCGCGGACGCACGAGCCGCTTTTCCAGGAGACACTGGCTGAGGCCGGGTTGAACCCGTACCTGTTCACGATGGCCAACATCCGTGACCAGTGCTCATGGGTTCACATGCAGGAGCCAAACGAGGCGACCGAGAAATCGAAGGAACTAGTCCGGATGGCGGTGGCCAACTCGCGCCTGCTGCGACCGCTCTCGACCTCACCGCAGGCGATTGTTCAGAAGGCGCTTGTCATCGGCGGTGGTCTGGCCGGGATGACTTCGGCAATCGCGGTCGCCGACCAGGGGTTTGACACCTACTTGGTCGAGAAGAGCGACCGGCTGGGTGGTAACCTGCTGCGTCTGAAGTACACCGAGACGGGAGAGGACCTCGCCGGTTACGTCGCACGGATTGAGCAGAGGCTCCGAGCGCATCCCAAGATTCAAGTGTTCACGGGCTCAGAGCTCACCGCCGTGACCGGCTACGTCGGGAACTACAAGACCACGGTCCAGAGGAAAGGACAAAGGACAAAGGACGAAGGACAAAGATCGGACGGGACCGAGGTCATCGAGCATGGTGTCTTCATCGTCGCCACCGGCGCGGAGGAATACCACCCGACCGAATTCCTCTATGGCAAGGACCCTCGGGTACTCACGCAGACTGAACTCGAGCAGGTTCTCTCCGGTTCTCCTTCACTTGATTCCTCGAATCCTCGATCCCTTGATCCCTCTTCTCTCAAGCACGTCGTCATGGTCCAATGCGTCGGGTCGCGGGAGAAAGCACATCCGTGGTGCTCGCGCATCTGCTGTACTGAGGCGGTGAAGAATGCGCTCAAGCTCAAGAGCATCAACCCGAAGGCAAACGTCTACGTCCTGTACCGGGACATGCGCACCTACGGGTTCAAGGAGAAGCTGTACCGCGACGCGCGTGAAGCGGGCGTGATGTTCGTCCGGTTCGACCCGGAAACGAAGCCGGAAGTGACGAGTGCCGATGGCAAGTTGCACGTGTCAGTCTATGACCCAGTATTGCAGCGCCGGCTGGGCATCAACGCTGACATGGTCGTTCTCTCTGCCGGTGTGGTGCCGTCGAAGTCGAACCACGAGATCGGGCAATTGCTCAAGGTCCCGCTCAATGAGGACGGCTTCTTCCTCGAGGCGCACATGAAGCTCCGGCCGGTGGATTTCACGACCCGCGGTGTGTTTATGGCGGGAATGGCGCACAGCCCGCGCCGGATTCCGGAGACCGTGGCGCAGGCGTACGCGGCCGCTGCGCGCGCCTGCTCGATCATATCGCACAAAGAGCTCATGACCGAGGCGGTCGTGGCCGAGGTCAATCCGCGCTGGTGCACGGGCTGCGGTATGTGTGAGGAGATCTGCCAGTACGAAGCGGCGCGACTGAACCCGGTGACCGGCAAGTCCGAGGTCACGGCGGTGCTGTGCCAGGGCTGCGGCGCGTGCGCTGCCGCCTGCCCGTCGGAGGCAATCAAGCTCAAAGGCTTTGAGGCGAAGAACGTTATTTCGATGGTCGATGCGGCGTTATGACGGAGGCCAAATAGATGGCTGACTACGAACCGAAGATTGTTGGATTTCTCTGCAACTGGTGTACCTACGCCGGCGCGGACCTCGCGGGCACGTCGCGTATGCAGTACCCGCCGAACATGAGGCCTATCCGAGTCATGTGCTCGGGTGCGGTCGATTCGGTGTACATCCTGCGCGCCCTGCTCGAGGGCGCGGACGGCGTATTCATGGGCGGCTGCCATCCCGGTGACTGCCACTACGTTTCGGGCAACTACAAGGCCCGCCGCCGAATGGTGCTCTTCGACTCCGTGATGAAGTCCCTCGGTCTCGAATCCGACCGTGTCTGGCTGCGCTGGATTTCCGCGGCTGAAGGCCGCAAGTTCGCGGATACCATTACCGAGATGACCGAACACCTCCGCAAGAAGGGTCCGAGTCCGTTCAAAGAGAAGTGGGAGGTGTGAGGTGGCGGTGAAGGGTACTCTGAAGGTCGAAGGCAAGAATCCCGAGGCGACAATCCGTGGCCTGTTCACGAAGTGGCTGAAAGAAAGCAGGCTTTCCGCAATCCTCACACCGGCGTACTCCGACGCAGGCACGGCGACTGTTGCGCTGTTCTCCAATCCGGAGAAGCTGGACGAGGCGGCGCCGCTGCTTCCCGCGATGGGCGTCAATTCGGCCTCGATCGTGGCCGAGATCGCCCGCGAGTCCTCACCGAACGCGAAAGTCGGGCTGTTCCTGCGGCCGTGCGAGCTGCGGGCCGTGGTCGAGCTGATGAAGCTGAAGCAGGTCTTGCCCGATAGCCTCGTGCTCATCGGCGTCGATTGCCCGGGCACGTACAAGTCGGCCGGGTTCCGTACCATCCGCGGCAAGGACGCGGACTTCGACAACAAGCACGCGCGGGAGCAGTCAGGCTACGCCGGCAACGTGAATTTCCGTATGGGCTGCCAGATGTGCGAGTTTCCGAAGCCGCTCGTCTTCGACCTGAACGTTGGGTTCATCGGCATGGACCCTGACAAGGAGCTCTGGGTTGAGGCTGCTACTGATAAAGGCAAAGCGCTGCTCGAAGGAGTCGAACTTGCGGAGCAGGATGAGCCGGAGAAGCGGAAGAAGGCGCTGGAAGGCCTCAGCGCCAGTCGGAAGGCGAAGACTGCCAAGCGGATCGAGGATCTGGACAAGTTGATGCTGGGGCCGGAGAAACTCGTAGAGTACTTTGCCGACTGCCTCAACTGCCACAACTGCATGAAGGTCTGCCCGGTCTGCTATTGCCGTGAGTGCTTCTTCGATTCCGACACGTTCCAGCGCGACATCGGCGAGCACGTGCGCGTCTCCCTGCGCAAGGGCGCGACCCGGATGCCGTCCGAGACACTATTGTTCCACCTGACCCGCATGAACCACATGATGGCTTCGTGCGTTCAGTGCGGCATCTGCGAAGACTCGTGCCCGGTTACTATCGGTCTTGCCACCTTGTTCAAGAAGGTCTCGCAGAACGCGCAGAAGGAGTTCGACTACGTATCCGGCCGCAATCTCGACGAGCCGCTGCCGCTCACGACGTTCCGCGAGGCGGAATTCCCCAAGGTAGGGGAGGAGTAGCGTTGGCTGAAGCGCCGGAGCTTCTGGTAAACGATCTCGACACCGAGTTCAAGACCCGGCTGGCCGAGAAGTACGGCGATACCGGGTTCATGCACTGCCTTTCCTGCGGTTCGTGCTCGGCGTCCTGCCCGGTGCGAAAGCTGGAGGAGAAGTACAACCCGAGACGCATCATCAGGATGGCGATAGTCGGCATGAAGGACGAAGTCTACAAGTCCGAGTTCGTCTGGATGTGCTCCTACCATACTACCTGTCTGAACCGCTGCCCGCAGAAGGTGAATATCGGCGAAGTAGCCGACGTGGTCTCGCGCATGGCGGAGGGGGAGCGCAAGCGGCCTGCCTCCCACAATGGCAAGGTGACACAGGCGGAGCGGAACCGAGACTTCAAACAACAGGTAATGAAGGCCGCCGGGAGCGTTTCGGCATGCTTCACCTGTGGTTCCTGCACGGCGGTATGCCCGGAGGCGCTGTTCGATTCCTCAAAGGATGCCCGCCGTTTCATCCGCAAGGTCAACCTCGGACTGCGGGACGAGGCACTCGCCGACGAGTTCAAAGACATCTGTGCGACGCACTTCCGTTGCCTTTCCCGTTGCCCGCAGGGAGTGCAGATAAGCAGGATAATGAACGCGATGAAGCAGTGCGCACTTGAAGATGGCTACAGTTATCCTACATCGTTAGCGGCCTTGGAGAAGAGCGAGCATAAGAGTGGATGAGGTAGCCGACAAGGTCGTGGCCGCACCTGTCACCGGGAAGGTTGGCGCCGTGCTGGTTATTGGCGGTGGCATCGGCGGGGTGCAGTCCGCTCTCGACCTGGCCGATTCCGGCTATAAGGTCTATCTTGTCGATCGTGCCCCGGCCATCGGCGGCATCATGTCGATGCTCGACAAGACGTTCCCAACCAACGACTGTTCGATGTGCATCCTCTCGCCCAAGCTGGTCGCCGCCGGCCGCCACAAGGACATTCATCTGATGACTCTGACCGAGGTGCTCGGCATCGAGGGTGAGCCCGGTGCGTTCAAGGTCCGGCTCAAGCGGCACGCGCGTTCGGTCGACCTGTCGAAGTGCACCGGGTGCGGCGACTGCCTGACCAAGTGCCCGGTGAAAGACCTGCCGAACGAGTTCGAGGGTGGGCTCTCGAACCGCCGCGCCATCTACCGGCTCTACGCGCAGGCTGTGCCGAACGTGCCGACCATCGACCGCGAGCACTGCCTGAAGTTCACCAAGGACAAGTGCGGCGCGTGCCAGAAGGCGTGCAAGGCTGGTGCAATCGACTACACGCAGCAGGATGAAGAAGTGGTCGTGGACGTTGGCTCGGTTGTGGTCACTGCCGGCTCGAAGATTGCTCCGACCGCGCTCCGGCCCGAGTACGGCCACGGCCGGTACCCGAACGTCGTCTCCAGCCTCGAGTTCGAGCGTATTCTCTCCGCCTCCGGGCCCTACTCCGGCCACGTCCAGCGTCCTTCCGACGGCAAGGCGCCGAAGAAGGTGGCGTGGCTGCAGTGCATCGGCTCGCGCGATGAGTCGGTCGAGCGCGGCTATTGCTCGGCGATGTGCTGCATGTATGCGGTCAAGGAAGCTGTCATCACGCGGGAGCACTCAGGCGACGTTGAGCCGACGGTCTTCTACATGGACATGCGTTCGTACGGCAAGGACTTCGACCGGTACGTCGAGCGGGCCGAGCAGCAATACGGCGTCCGGCTTATGCGCGCCCGCGTACCGGAAATCCGCGAAGACCCCGCGACCCACAATCTCACCGTTCGCTACGCCTCCGATGCCGGCAACTTCGCCGAGGAGTTCGACATGGTCGTCCTCTCCTGCGGATTCGTGCCGCCGCCGGAACTGGTGGACCTGGGCAGGCGGCTCGACATCGAGCTGGATCACTATGGTTTCGCCGCTACCGATGCCTGGGCACCAACTGCCACCAGCCATGCGGGAATCAGCGTGGCGGGCAGTTTTGCGCAGCCAATGGCCATTCCTGAGACTGTCACGGGCGCTTCGGGCGCTGCCGCGTCAGCCGAAGCAATCCTGGCAGGGGAGAGGGGCACGCTGGTCGCACCGGTTGAAGCGCCGGCAGAGCAGGATGTCGCCGGGGCTGAACCGCGGGTCGGCGTCTTTGTCTGCCACTGCGGCGTGAACATCGGCCGCGTCGTGCGCGTTGCCGAGGTCGTCGAGTTTGCGCGGACGCTGCCCAACGTAGTCTTTGCCGAGGAGAACCTCTACTCCTGCTCGGGCGACGCCCAGGAACGGCTCAAGGACCGCATCCGCGAGCACAAACTGAACCGTGTTGTCGTCGCGTCGTGTACGCCGCGCACCCACGAGCCGCTGTTCCAGGAGACGCTGGCTCAGGCCGGGCTGAACCCACACCTGTTTGAGATGGCCAACATCCGGGAGCAGTGCAGTTGGACTCACAGCGAACGGCCGGACGAGGCCACGGCCAAGGCGAAGGATCTAGTCGAGATGGCGGTGGCCAAGTCTCGCCTATTGGAGTCGCTGCATACGGTGACCCTGCCGGTGACCCAGAAGGCGCTTGTGGTCGGTGGCGGCATTGCGGGAATGACGTCGGCGCTATCCCTGGCCGGCGAAGGGTTCGACGTGTTCCTGGTCGAGCGTGAGAAATATCTCGGCGGAAATGCCCGCAGCATCGCGAAGACGGTCGAAGGCGACGACGTGCAGAAGCGCCTGAAGGACCTGGCCGACAAGGTTACGAGTCATCCGCGTATCAAGACGTTCCTCGGCGCGAGCGTCAAGAAGGTCCAGGGATTCGTGGGGAACTTCAAGACCACGGTCGAGCAAAGAGTGAATGGTGAAAAAGGAAAGGGTGAAGGCGGAGCTCCGGATTTCGCTATTCACAATTCACAATTCACCATTTCCGAGATTGAGCACGGCGTCGTTGTGGTTGCCACCGGCGCGCAGTACCGTACGCCGACCGAGTACTGCTATGGCCAGAGCCCCAGCATCGTCAGCCAGAAGGAACTTGAGGACGTGCTGTCTGGCGTTCGGCAATCGGCGTTCGACGTCCGGCGTTTGCAGAGCGTCGCCATGATCCAGTGCGTCGGGTCGCGCGAAGGCGACCGGCCCTACTGCTCGCGCATCTGCTGCACCGAGGCTGTGAAGAATGCGCTTGCCATCAAAGAACTGAACCCCGACGCCGATGTCTTTGTGCTGTACCGGGACATACGCACCTATGGCATGCGCGAGGAGTACTTCCGTGGGGCCCGCGAGAAGGGTGTTGTCTTCATCCGCTACTCGCCCGAGGCCAAGCCCGAGGTCCGGGTCGTCGACGGTCGGCCGGTGGTCACTGTCAATGACCCGATACTCGGCCGGGCAATCGAGCTGCAGCCGGATGTCCTCGCGCTCTCGACCGGCATCGTGCCGCAAACGGGCTCCGAAGAATTGGCCCAGATGCTCAAGGTCCCGCTCAACTCCGACGGCTTCTTCCTCGAGGCCCACGTGAAGCTGCGGCCGGTGGACTTCGCGACCGAGGGCATATTCACTGCAGGGCTGTGCCACTACCCCAAGTTCATCGACGAGGCTGCCACGCAGGCCGAAGCCGCCGCCGGCAGGGCGGCTACGATACTCGCCAAGGACACCTACAGGGCCGAAGCGGTGACCGCCCACGTGGACGAGCAACTCTGCTCGGGCTGCGGTATCTGCGTTCCGATCTGCGCGTACGGCGCGCCCGGGCTGATTGAGAAGGACGGCAGGACCGTGTCGCACGTCAACGAGGCGTTGTGCAAGGGTTGCGGCAGTTGCGCCGCGGCCTGTCCTTCGGGGGCGATGACGCATCTTGGATTCAAGATCGAACAGACTAGAGCGATGCTTCAGGCCGCGCTGAAATTCAAGCCGGAAGGGCCGAAGGATGAAGCAGGAAAGGCAGCGATCTAGCCATGCCGTCACCATCCGAGCGCACCTCGTCTGAAACTCGGCGTTCGGAACTCGGCGTTCGCAGTTCGTTTGAGCCTCGTATTATCGCTTTCCTCTGCAACTGGTGTACCTATGCCGGAGCGGACCTCGCCGGCACGTCGCGCGTGCAGTACCCGCCGAATACTCGGACCATCAGAGTAATGTGTTCGGGTGCGGTCGACCCGACGCTTGTCCTTGAGGCGTTCCGCGACGGCGCCGACGCAGTCCTCATCGGAGGTTGCCATCCCGGCGACTGTCACTACCAGAACGGCAACTACAAGACCCGCAAGCGGGTCGCGCTGCTCAAGGGCCTGATGCGGCAGCTCGGCATTGAAGAGGAGCGGCTCAGGCTCGAATGGATATCCGCGGCCGAAGGCGCCAAGTTCGCCGACACGGTGCGCGATTACACCGAGCAGATTCGCTCGCTCGGCCCGCTGCGCACGCCAGCGCCTGCAGAAGCAGTCCACTGACCGCCGCCGTTCCCCGGAGAATAGTAAAGAGTGAATGGTGAAGAGTGAAAGCGGACCGGAGACAGGCAAGATGAAGAGCGAACTGCAGGGGAAACCCAGAGATATTGCGGAGCGGACGTTTCAATTCGCCGAGAGGATTGTAGCTCTGTGTCGCGCGGCCAAGGGCAGGGACGTCGCGGCACGGGTGATAATCGGCCAGCTTGTCCGGGCCGGTACGTCAGTCGGAGCCAACGTCGAAGAGGCCCAGGCAAGTCACAGCCGCGCGGACTTCGCCGCTAAGTGCTCAATTGCCTGCAAGGAAGCTCGCGAGACGCGCTATTGGCTACGCCTGCTCGCGGTCTCTGGGATCGTCGCTAGCCGACCTTCTGGTAGAATGCGATGAGCTTGTGGCCATCCTGACAACCATAGTCAAGAAGGTCAAACAGCCCGCTCAGTAGTCCCATCCGCCTCCTCTTTCACCCTTCACTACTCACCATTCACCATTTTCTTCTGTGACGAGTCCGTCCGCTGATCGCTGCTGGCTGCCGACCCCTTCCGCTGCCCACCTGCCTAATCCCGGACGGCGCTGACCACTTCCTTGGTGCGGTCTGTCTCCCGACCTTGCCTTGTGGGCTCGCTCGGTCTACAATCTCAGAACATGAGAGTGCCCGTTGCCGATTCGGACGACCAAGCGCAGTACAACTTCGAGTGGGACACGGAGAAAGCCCGAGTCAACCGGTCGAAGCACGACGTCAGCTTCGAAGAGGCAGCCACCGTATTCTGCGACCCGCAGATGTTGACCATCAACGACACCGAGCACAGCGAACATGAGGAAAGATGGATAACTGCCGGTTCGTCCGCAGCGGGGCGATTATTGGTCGTCTGCCACACCTTCCGGGAGGAGCAGAAGGAGTCCGCTGTTGTTCGTATCTTCTCTGCCCGAAAGGCGACCCGACGGGAGAGGCGGCAGTATGAGGAGTAGCAGAATCATGAAGAGAGAGTACGATTTCTCCAAGGGCGTGCGAGGCAAGTTCTTCCGGCACCGGATGAAACTGAATCTCCCGGTCTACCTGGACGAAGAGGTGTTCCTGTTTGTCCAGGGCATTGCCAGCAAACGGAAGGCCGACGCTTCGACGGTAGTGAACCAGTTGCTTCGCAGCAACATGGAACTCGCCCGGAGCATCAAGTAGAAACCGGGCCCGGTTTGTCATCACCGCCCGCAACGGCGTCTGAGTCAGACAAGCGCTCGCTGGCAGTTCTTCGCCATCCGCCCGGCTTGCGAAGGCTGCGAATAGTCGCCTGTTGCGTCCCCGGGATTATCAGCGCATGAACGGAACAACAGCAAAGGACATCGAGGAAATCCAGCGATTGGCTGCCGCGGAGTTTCCGAATGACCCGGCGATGCAGCAGGTGCATGTTTCTCGCAAGCTCGTTGCGCAAGAGGCCAAGCGCAGAGGGATGACGCTGCTTGAGTATGTCGCCTCACTGCGACGCCATACCCGCCACGCACCGAAGGCCCCTGCCGTCCGGTGAAGCCAACTCCGAGTACCTGTGCCGGCCTCGCCGGAACATGACCCCGCCGAGCGTTTGACAAGCTTCTTTCGTTACTGTGAGACGCAGTCCATGTTAGCATAAGGTCGTCCGGCCTTGACGGGCATAGAATTGATTATTATGTCCCCCGAATTCTCAAGAGGCCTGAAGCCCGAGGAATTCGGAACACGCAGCGTCACGCGCAACCCCAACGTCGTGAGCCTGCTGCACCGATTGGGTCTCATCGAGAAAATGGGGACCGGCATTAACCGGATGCGCAACTGGATGGCGGAAGCCGGGCTCGAACCTCCGGTTTTCGGCTTCATCTCCTTTTTCACCGTCACGTTCCTGCGCCCGCCCCAAGTCACGCAGGTTCGGGCCGTTGGAGGGCATCGGCGCATACGTGATGCTGTAGATGATACTGTAAGTGATGCCGTAAGTGACACTGTAAAAGCCCGACTGGTGACCGAATTGCTCCACGTTGTGGAACAGGGTGCCACCACAATCGCGGACGTGATGCGCCTCGGGTTAACATCGCGGGCGACCGCAAAACGCGACCTGCACTTGCTGAAACAGACAGGGCTGCTCCAATTCAGCGGCCCGCCCAAGACCGGAACCTATGTCCTTACCGACAAGGGCAAGGCCTTGCTGAAGGAGTTTGGCCGATGAACCGAACCGCAACCACTCCTCGGAACTCCGTCCTCAGGTCCCGACGTGGATCTTCTATCCTCATTCCTTTTTCCTAAGTCTTGTTCTGCACCCGCCATCGCCTCCGCCGCGCCGTGCTCGTGCGCTTGACACGCGGGGCTTTTCCCAGTTCTCGTCGGGCCAGCCGTCTTCGGCCAACTCCCGGCCGAGGGCGCCAAGTTCGCGGATACGGTGCGCGACTACACCGAGCAGATCCGGGCCCTCGGACCGATTCGCGCAGCCGCGTCCGTCTGACTTCGCTCTCCCTCGCTGCTGAAACTCCCTCTTGCTCGACCGGGTTTCTACCCGCTCCGCCTCCAATTCCGCGATGGGATCCGAACGCTCGACGTCGGCAAGAGTGAGACAAAGTCGTGTGTCCCGTTTATCCCCAAGCCGGTCACACGTCTGCATCCATATGCGCTACGGCCACTTACGGGTGCCCGGTTCAGACGTGTTGACGCGGAGGTGCCCGGGGTTAGAATGTGATCGGGAGAGGCGATGCGTGCGGTGTGCCGCCTTTCCAATCGGAGAGTATATCACTATGTATGAGGCCGCTGGACATCAGCGGACGTAGGGTGCTCGACCTGCACTCTGGCGCGAATGATGTGAGTCGGTTGTCGCCTGCGGCGTACTTCGTAAGAGGACTGAAGACCGAGGAAGGGAGACCGGTCACTGCCGTCCGTGAGATCGTGGTGACAAGATAGGAGGACAGGATGAGTGCGCCGAGAAGAGCTTGGTTTATCCAGCCGGTGGGAGTCCGGCTTGAGGAAGGTTGGCAACCGCCTCAATAGTGAACGCTGCATAGTCAGGGTAACCGAAGCTATGAAGCCAGCGGGAACGAGTTACCGA
>DATJQV010000028.1 GCA_035505375.1 bacterium
CGGAGCCACCAACCGGAAGGTCGCCAAGATCCCGGGCGGGAGTATCGTGGTGGGATTCTGTTACAACCCCACGAACAACAAGGTCTATGCCGTCAACAACTCGGACGCCACGGTTACCGTCATTGATGGTGCGACCAACCAACGCCTTGCGACAGTCCCGGTCGGCAACAACCCCACGGTGCTCGCCTACAACCCGGCTCACAACGTTGTCTACTGTGCGAACGAAGACGCACAGAGTGTGACAGTGATCGACGGTGCGACCGATTCGGTGGTCACGACGATCACCGTCGGCCAGCAGCCCCGGGCGTTCGCGGTCAACGCAACGGGCAGCAAGCTCTACGTGGCCGCGGGCTGGGATAATGCGGTCAAGGTGGTTAACTGCGCAACCAACACGGTTGTCGCAACCATCCCCGTTGGCACCACGCCGGCGGACCTGGTCTACAACGCGACCAACAACAAGGTCTATTGCCCGGCCGGCAACTATCTTTATGTCATCAACGCCGCAGCCGACTCGGTTACTGACTCTTTGTATTCCGAGTATTCGGTAGCGGCGATGGCGTATGTCGCCAACAACAACCGGCTTTACTTGACGTCCTATAGCACGGACACCGTTTACGCGCTCGCGGGGGCGACCAATTCGGTCGTCGCACGAATTGCGACGCCGGGCTGGGTGAACAGGCTGTCCTACAACTCCGCCAACAACCGCCTCTGGGGAAGCTGTACCGACAGCGGCTCCGCCATGGCCATTGACTGTGCCGGCGACTCCGTGCTGGCTGTGGTCAGGACCGGAGCCAGACCGGCCGCGTTGCTCGCCAACCCGGTCGGCAACAAGGTCTATACCGCCGACGAGTACAGCGATGATGTAACAGTCATTGACGGGGCCGCGAATTCGGTAGTCGCCTCGGTCACGACGGGGATGTGGGATGACCTGCTTCTCTACGACCCCAACGGCAGCAAGGTCTACTGCTCGGGCAGCAGGTGGGTGGCCGCAATCAGCGGCACGACGGACAGAGTTGCGCGGGCCATCCCGGTCCCGGGCTGGCAGGCGGCCCTCGCCTGCAACCCGGTCAGCAACAAGGTCTACGCCGCAGGCTCGGACTCGGCCAGGCTCAGCATCATTGATGCGGCGGCGGATTCGGTCATTGCTTCGCTCTCGCTGGGCGGTGAGGCCGCTTTGGCCATGGTCTGCAACCCGGTCAGCAACAAGGCCTATTGCGTCACCCAGAACACAATCAGGATATACAGTGGTTCCGGTGACACACTCATCAAGACTCTGCCGGGGGGCATGGTGTCGGGCATGCTGCATAACCCGACCAACAACGAGGTCTACTGCCTCATGGTTGACGGCAACGGCGTGATGGTCATCTCCGGGGCCGGCGATTCGGTAGTCAAGACGATTCCCGTCGGCACGAATCCCCAGGCGCTGGCCTTTGACAGCGCGGCCAACCGGCTCTACGTCGCCAACAACTACGACGCGACGGTGTCGGTGATCGACTGCGGCCGTGATTCGGTGGTCGCCACGGTCGCGGTCGCCGGCTATCCGGTGGCGTTGGGCTTCAACCCGACCGACCACAAGGTATATGCGGCCTGCCAGAGCAACGTTACCGTGATTGACGCGGCCCGCGATTCCGTCGTCGCATCACTCACGGTTGGCGGCTACCCCAATGCCTTTGTCTATTCCGCGCACAACGACTGGATGTACTTCACGCGACGCAACGACAACATCGTTGTGACAATCGACGGCGTGTCGAACCATATTGCCGACAGCGTCAGAGTCGGCGCCGGGCCGACCTGTCTCGTGCTCAACCCACAGCAGCACCGCGTCTACTCAGCGAACATGTGGAGTTCGGACGTATCAGTCATCGGCGACTCGGCTCTCGGTATTACGGAACAACGCTGGGCTGCGATCCGCAACCCGCGGCCCGCAGCTACCATCGTCCGTGGAGTGCTGGTGCTAGGCGCAGTAGACAGCAGACAGAAGACAGCATACAGGGCGGGTCTGCTCGACGTCACCGGCAGAAAGGTGCTGGAACTCAAGACCGGCGCGAATGATGTGCGCGCCCTGGCTCCGGGCGTGTATTTCGTCCGGGAGCGCTTAGCGGTTGGCGGTGAGCGGTCCACGGTCCGCAAGGTCGTGATTACTCAATAGGGAGGTCTCGTGAGATTCTGCATTCTGACTTCTGCGTTCTGCCTGCTGGCGTCGTTAGTCCAAGCCCGGCAACCGGGTTTCGACCCGAAAGACGTTGTCAGGCGCGCGCGACCGCGACACACCGGCGCCGCGACATTGATCCCTGATGCCGGCGAGTTCCTGATTGACACGACCATACAATATGTCGCTGCGCCGGGCTACCAGCAAGACCCGGCCGTTGCGTTCGACGGCGTGAACTTCCTCGTGGTCTGGACAGACTGGGTCAGCGATTCGTCGAGCGGCATCTACGCGACGCGAGTGACGCCTGCGGGCGCGCTGCTCGACCCGTCCGCCATCGTGCTCTCGACCGCCGGGAGCGAGCAGCAGTCTCCCGCCGTCGCCTTTGATGGCACGAACTTCCTCGCGGTCTGGGTGGATAACCGCGACTCCGGATACGACGTCTTCGCGGCGCGGGTTACACCGCAAGGCACCGTGCTCGATCCGTCAAGCATCCCTGTCTCGACCGCTCAATACGACCAGGAGTATCCCGCGGTCGCGTTTGACGGAACGGACTTTCTCGTTGTCTGGTCCAATGACTGGCGCAGCGATTCATCCAGTGACATCTACGCGGCGCGGGTGACGCCGCAGGGCACGGTGCTCGACCCGACCGGCTTCGCGGTCTCGACCGCTGCCGGAGCACAGTCATCTCCCACGGTCGCCTTTGACGGCGTGAATTCGCTCGTGACCTGGAGTGACCCGCGCAGCGACCCGTACGGAGACATCTACGCGGCGCGCGTGACTCCGCAAGGCACCGTGCTTGACCCGTCCGGCATTGTGATCTCAGCCGCTGCCAACTCGCAGGAATCCCCGTTCGTTGCGTTTGACGGCACAGAATACCTCGTGGCCTGGTACGACACTCGCAGCACCAACTACGCCGACGTCTATGCGGCGCGGGTGACACCTGCGGGCACGGTGCTCGACCCGTCCGGTATCGCGGTCTCGACTGCCGCGGGGTATCAGAACGCCGAATGCGTTGCGTTCGACGGCACGAACTTCTGGGTGACCTGGAGCGACTATCGCAGCGGTACTGCGTACGGCGACATCTACGCGGCGCGAGTGACGCCGCAGGGGACCGTGCTCGACCCATCCGGCATCGCGGTCTCTGCCGCCGCGAACGACCAGTCGTATCCGGCCGTGGCCTTTGACGGAGCGAACTACCTCGTGACCTGGATGGACAATCGCGGCGGCTCATCCTACGACATCTACGCGGCGCGGGTTACACCGCAAGGCACCGTGCTTGACGCATCCGGCATCGCGGTCGCAGCGGACACGAACGACCAGTTGTACCCGGCCGTTGCATTCGACGGCACGAACTTCCTTCTGAGCTGGACCGACGACCGCAGCGACTGGCAGGGCGACATCTACGCGGCGCGGGTAACACCGCAAGGTACCGTGCTCGACCCGACCGGCATTCTGGTCTGCGCCGCCGGCGAACAGCAGTATCCCGACGTCGCGTTTGATGGTACGAACTCCTTCGTGGCGTGGGGAGACTACCGGAGCGGCTCGAACTTCGACATCTACTGTGCGCGGGTGACGCCGGCCGGCGTGGTAGAGGACAGCGGGCCGGTCGTCAAGCAGGCAGGCGACCAGTTGGGCCCGGCGCTTGCACGCGGCACCGGAAGCCAGTTGTTTCTGGTATACCAGGGATGGGCTGGGACCGTCGGCAACCGGACTTACAACACCAGCCGTATCTGGGGCAGGATGAACCCGGCGGCGGGGATTGAAGAAACGAGGAATGATGCACGCGGAACGACAAGCGGCAGGCCGACTATCGTCCGCGGCGTGCTGGCGCTGGGCGGAGTAGGCAGTAGACAGAATACAGCAGACAGGGCGGAGCTACTCGACATCAGTGGGTGCAAGGTGATGGAGTTGCGGGCGGGTGCGAACGACGTCAGCCGCCTCGCGCCCGGCGTCTACTTCATGCGTCAGGCGTCAGGCGAACAGCGTGAGGCGTCAAGCATCATCAAGGTCGTGTCGACGAGGTAATGGAAAGAAGGAGTTGAGAAGATGATTCGTGCACGGTACTTAGTATTGGCACTAGGGTTGGCGATGCTGCTGCCGGCGGCGTGCTGGCTCGCGCAGAAGGTCGACATGCACTTTGTGACGCCCGTTGACGGCCAGAAAGTGACGCCCGGCGTCATCCCAATCAAGGTCCATGCCACCAGCGATGGGAAAATCCTCAGCGTCACGTTTGAGGTCGATAACGTCGTCACGGCTTACGACACGGTGGGCGCAAACGACACCTGGCGTTTCTCCTGGGACGCGTCGCACGTTAGCCCGGGCACCGCCCACGAGCTCAGTGTGTTTGCGGACGTGGCGCATCCGAACGGCGTCACCGGGGACGTTGCAAGGATCCACGTGAAGGTCGATACCGGCGGGCCCTGGGTCAAGATGCTGTCGCCGCAGGACGGCGACTCGGTTTCGCGCGGCCTTGTCCCGGTCGCGGTCCGGGCCCGGGACTCGGTCGGCGTCGGGATGGACAAGGTTGAGTTCTACATTGACGACGTACTGGGCGGCACGGTCACCGCGAGCGCGGGCGACACGTACCGCTGGACGTGGAATGACTCGCAGGCGACGGCCGGGGGACATTCGCTGAAGGCCAAGGCGTACAACCAGCACGGCGACAAGGCGGTCGCTGGTGTCACGGTATACGTCAAGGCCGGCGCACACGGTGCCCCGAAGCATCACTACGGAACGATATCCGCCGACGAAACCTGGTCGCCGGACAACAACCCGCACTTCATCGACGGCGACGTCTTCATCACCAACAACGCCCTAGTGACCATCATGCCGGGCTGCACGGTCAAGTTTACGGGCCAGTACGGCATCCGGGCCGGCACGTACCCTCCTTTGCAGGGCGGGATCAACGCCGTGGGCCTCCAGAATTCGCCTATCCTGTTCACGTCAGCCGGCTCGTCGCCGCAACCGGGCGATTGGACGGCTATCTACCTTGATGCCGGGACGTCCTCGAACACGCACTTCAGCTACTGCACCTTCGAGTACGGCGGCTACTACTCGGGCGAGGGTGATATCATCGTGACCGGTAACCAGGCCGCTTCGTTTGATAACTGCACCATCCGGCATTCTCGATACGTAGGCATATATTGCTCAAGCGCGGCGTTCAGCTCTTTCAGCAACAATACGATTACGGCCAACGGCTCATACCCCATCGCGGTTTCACCCGATGTGGTCCCAACGATTAGCCCGGATAACGACCTGTCGGGCAATGGGGCCAGCGGAATTGAGTTGTTGCCCGGGAGCGTGAAGACAAACGTAACCTGGCCGGCGCCCAGCGTGCCCTACGTCATCTCCAGCGCGATTAGCGTTAACGATTCGACCCATCACCCCGTGCTCACGATTGCGCCCGGATGCTCGCTGAAGTTCAGTGGCGGCAGCCTCAGCGCCTACAAAGGTGATATCGTTGCCGACGGAACCGCGGGCCAGATCGTTTTCACCACGAACGGTTCCCCGCCGGCCTGGGGCAAGTTCTACGGGATAACGGTCGGCACCGGACTGCCGGGCGACACGCTGTCCGGCACGCGGCTCGTCAAATGTCTGGTGTCCTACGGTGGCGATTCCACCTCCGGGCTTTCCGGTAATATCAAGGTCATGTCGACCCGGCCGACAATCAGTAACTGCGAAATCGACCACGGGTGCCGTTGCGGCATCGTGCTCTTCGGAAACCAGGTTCCGGACACGGCAGCGTTGCGCACGAATAACAGCTTCGCGAACAACGACAGCGGCAACGTCCGCTGGTCCGGCCACAAGTAGGTCGGGAATGACCCGCCAATTCGCCGTTGCCGTATGTACGTCTCGCCGGCGCCAATCACCGGTGCGCAGCCACGGCCGGCAATGCCGCTAACCGGAACCGGATTTCAGGTCGTGGATGCTATACGGTGAAGTAGTGAACCGTCCCGCGCCCGGCGTGTACTTTGCAGGAAAGCGGTCAGGGATCAGGGGTCGGGGGTCAGGGAAGATGCGGAAGGTCATCATCAGCCGGTGATGCTCGTGCGTGCTCTGCCCCGGCTCTACGACGACCTTGCCGCATGGTGGCCGCTGCTCTCCAATCCTGACGACTATGCGGCTGAGGCGGAGTTCTGTTGGCGCTGCATCACCGAGGCAAGCCGGATTCCGGTACGGACCGTGCTGGAACTCGGCTCGGGCGGCGGCAACAACGCGTCCCACCTCAAGGCACGCTGCGAACTGACGCTGGTGGACCTGTCGCCGGCAATGCTCCGAGTAAGCCGGTCGCTCAATCCCGAGTGCGAACACGTCCATGGTGACATGCGCGAAGTCAGGCTGGGCCGCCGGTTCGACGCCGTGTTTGTCCATAGTGCCGTAGCCTACATGCTGTCCGAAACAGACCTGACCCGGGCGATGGAAACGGCCTGGATTCACCTGCAGCCGGGCGGCGCGGCGCTGTTCTGTCCCAACGACGTGGCGGAGACGTTCAAGGCAGGCACGTATCACGGCGGGCACGACCGCATGCTGCGCAGCCTGCGCTACCTTGAGTGGGTCCATGAACCTGCCCCGGGTGACACGCTGGTGACAACAGACTTCGCCTACATCCTGCAAGACAAGGATGGGATCAGGATGGAGTACGACCGGCACGTGACCGGGCTCTTCCCGCGCGCCAAGTGGCTGGGGCTGCTCCAGGCGCAGGGCTTCACGGCGACGACTCGCGAACGCGCCGAGCCGGCGACATCCGGCCCGATGCACGAAGTGTTCGTTGCGACGCGGCCCGAATGACGAAGGGTGTCTTGCGTCCTTCCTCGACTTGGAGAGTCTGCGTCAGGCTTGATCGTCCCCGGTCGTTTGAGGCAGGCGCATGCCTGCCGCGGATTGCTGTTGACGAACCACTCTACGGGCGGAGCAATTCGGGAGGCAATTCTCCGGGCAAACCGGAGAGCAACGGTCAGAGCTACCTCGGGACCAACGCGGACGGCAACCGGCGGAGCTAGCCGGGCCGCAACGCTCCGGCCAACCCGCAGAGCAACCGGTGGAGTAACCCGTAGACTAACCCTGAGAGCAAACCGGAGAGGAACCCGTAGACCAACCCGGCGAGTTGCGGTGGAGGTTCATCCGGGAGTTGCGGTGGAGACAACCCTCCGGGCTATGCCTCAACCTATCCCCTAACCTATCGCTGGGGCAATCCCCCGGGCGAGGGAGGGGACTTTCGGGAAGGCGACCTAGCGCTTGATTGTTCAACAAGTTAGGCGGATTCCTGGCTCCGTGAGCTTGTATCCAAAGAGTAAACTTTTCCCCGCCGGTCATCCGCGCGTCGGCTTGACTTTTCACCCAGACGACATGTTCTCAGGCACAATGGGATCCGCGCCCGACTCGGTGAAACGTATGGTTGACCACTTCGACCAGAACCGCAAGGTCTTCCTGTCCACTGACTACAAAGAAGAACGACTCCGCGCCGAGTTCCTCAATCCCTTCTTCGCCGCGCTCGGCCGGGACGTGGACAACTCCATTGACACGATTCGGACCAGGAGTTGAGAAGTGTCCGTGAATGACCCAACGACATCGTGCTGGAATGGGGCTAGTCAGCAACAACCAGGAGGGCGGCTTTGAGCCGCCCTCGGCTTTCCGGTGCGGGGCTGGAAGAGTGGCAGATTTGCGGCTATAGTAGCTGGAATGAGACTATCCGACCCAACCATCATCGGTCTCCTGCGCAGCCGCGGCCTGCGACCGACGCGAGCCAGCCGGCTCATCCTGGCTCGGTTGCGGCACAGCAACGATCACTTGAGCGCTGAGGAGTTACGGGGCGCCCTGCGTCGCCGTGGCCACGTCGTCAGCATCGCCACGCTCTACCAGAACCTCGCGCGTCTGTCCGAAGCCGGGCTGCTTGCTAGCTTCGCCGACTCCGAGGGGCTGGTACGGTACGACGCCAACACGGCGCCCCACGCTCACTTGGTCTGTTCCCGGTGCGGTCGGATACTCGACCTGCCGATGACCAACCCGCTTGTGAACCGGCTGAATATCTCCAGCGGGAGGCGGACACGGCAGTACCGCGGCTGGGCCGTCCAGAACGCCCGGCTCGAACTGTGCGGGCTTTGTCCGAAGTGCCGGCGCTGATCCCCGTCCTTTCAAATTGACAGCATCGGGTGACCGGCTATAATCCCTCGATCCCTAAGTCATAGTCATTATGAATTGGAATAGGTGAGAAAGGAGCAAGCTGTGTCTGATGCGAAGCGTCTGACTTCGAACTTCGGCAAGCCGGCGGGCGACGACCAGAACGGCCTGACCGTCGGGAGCCCCGGCCACACCCTCTTATCCGATGTCTACATGGTCGAGAAACTGGCCCATTTCAATCGCGAGCGGATACCGGAACGCGTCGTCCACGCCAAGGGCGCGGGCGCCCACGGTTACTTCGAGGTGACGCACGACGTAACGAAGTACACCTGCGCGAAGTTCCTGTCCAAGGTCGGGAAGCGGACCGACGTCTTCGCACGATTCTCGACCGTGGGCGGGGAAAAGGGCTCGGCCGACGCCGAACGCGACCCGCGCGGATTCGCGGTGAAGTTCTACACCGAAGAAGGTAACTTCGACATGACCGGTAACAATACGCCGGTCTTCTTCATCCGCGACCCGATCAAGTTCCCGGACTTCATCCACACCCAGAAGCGTAACCCGGCCACGAATGCCAAGGACCCGGACGCGTTCTGGGATTTCCTGTCGCTCACGCCCGAGTCGGTGCACCAGGTGACGATTCTCTTCTCGGACCGGGGTACGCCCAAGACGTACCGCCACATGAACGGGTACGGCGGGCACGCATTTAAGTGGTACACCGAGAAGGGCGACTACTGGTGGGTGAAGCTGCACTTCAAGACCGAGCAGGGAATCCAGAATTTCTCCCGCGAGGAGGCCGGGGCGATGGTTGCCAGAGACCCGGACCACGCCACCCGCGATCTGTTCGAGTCAATCAAGCGCGGGGAGTTCCCGGCATGGACGGTGCAGATTCAGGTTATGCCACCGAAGGACGCGGCAAGCTATCGGTTCGACCCGTTCGATGTCACCAAAGTGCTGCCACACGGCGACTACCCGGTCATTCCCATCGGACGGATGGTACTCAATCGCAACCCGGAGAACTACTTCGCCGAGGTCGAGCAGTCCGCGTTCTGCCCGGGCAACCTCGTACCCGGTTTCGCGCTCGCTCCCGACAAGATGTTGCAGGCGAGAGCGGTCTTCTACCACGACGCCCACCGTTATCGTCTCGGGCCGAACTACCACCTGCTGCCCATAAACGCCGCCAAGGCAGGAGCGACGGACAACTACCAGCGCGACGGGGCGATGCGCACCGACGCCAATGGCGGCGGCGGTCCGAACTACTACCCGAACACTTTCGGCGGGCCGGCGCCTGACCCGAAAGCGGCGGAGCCGGAGTTTGACTTCGCCGGCACAATCGGCCGCAGGCCGTACCCCAAGACCGAGGACGACTCTGTCCAGGCCGGCGACCTCTATCGCAAGGCAATGGACGACACGGCGCGCGAGCACCTTATCGGCAACATCGTGGCCCATCTCGGCAACGCGCAGAAGCGACTTCAGTTGCGCCAGACCGCCCTGTTCTACAAGGCGGACAAAGAGTACGGGACGCGGGTCGCGGGCGGGCTCAAACTCGACACGGCAGAGGTAGAACGGCTGGCCGGGATGACGCAGGAGCAGCGCGTCCGCGCCACCTCCTGACAACCGCGGCACATATAGCGCAAGCACCGCCCGCCCCGTAGCGGGCGGTGCTTCCTGTGACGGCGTAGTCGTCCTCGGACCGGACGGGACGTCCTCCCTCAATCCGGAGCCGTCCGCCGAGGGACCATTGGTCTGGTCTTGCGATCTTGACCGCCGGCGCGAATTCACTGTTGACAGCGACGCCGTTCGCGGTAATATTAGCCACGCCTAACATTATTAGTTATGCCTAACACATTAGCTTTGACGGAGAGCGCCCAGGATTACCTGGAGGCGCTGCTGCTGGCAAGCGAGGACCGGAGCGTGGTCCGCATCAGCGACGTCGCCCGGCGCCTGGGCGTGCGGCTGCCGTCGGTGGTGGCGATGCTGAAGGGGCTCGCGGCCAAGGGTCTCGTCAAGCATGAGCGCTACGGCCTGGTGGAACTGACCGAGGCCGGGCGTGCCGAAGCGCGGGCAGTGCTGGCCCGGCACAAGGCCATCTTCCGTTTTCTGAACGGCTTTCTGGGTGTGAGTGAGGCCACCGCCGAGATCGACGCCTGCCGGATTGAGCACGTGCTGTCGCCGGACACGGTGAAGCGGCTGCTGAAGCTGGTCACGTTGCTTGAACGCGAGGGGGCTGCCGGCAAGGCCGGCCTCCACGATTTTCCCCGGCTTGCCGGCGGCAGGCGGACGAGTGCTTGCGGCAAACGAGCCAAGTCATGACTCTCGCCGATGCCGGCTCCGGCGATAACGTGCGGGTCGTGGAAATCAAGGCGGGGCGGAGCTTACGCGGGCGGTTGCTGGGCATGGGCATCATGCCCGGCTCGGAAGTCAGGGTTCTTTCCGGCGGGCGCGGCGGGCCGGTGATAATCGCGCAGAATGACTGCCGAATGGCGCTGGGCCAGGGCATGAGCAAACGGATTGTCGTGAGCCGAATGGATCCGGACGCTCGAACGGCAGGCTAGGGACCACCGGAATGACGAATCCCGAGTCGTCATCCGGAAATCATCGTTCCTCGTCACACGGTCCCGGCCGGACGATTCGGATCGCCCTGGCGGGCAACCCCAATTCCGGTAAGACAACGATCTTCAACGCGCTGACCGGCGCGCACCAGACCGTGGGCAACTGGCCCGGGGTGACGGTCGAGAAGAAAGAGGGACGGTTTGAGTATCAGCACCACGAGGTGACGGTCGTTGACCTGCCGGGAACCTACAGCCTGTCGGCCTATTCACTCGATGAGCAGGTTGCGCACAATTACCTGATTGACGAAACCCCGGACGGGGTCGTGGCGATTGTCGACGCGGCCAACCTCGAACGCAATCTCTACCTCGTGATTCAACTGCTCGAACTCGGCGCCCGAGTAGTCCTCGACTTGAACATGAGCGACATCGCTCAAGCCCGGGGCATCACGATTGACGCCAAAGTGCTGGAGAAGGTGCTCGGCGTTCGGGTTGTCGCGACGACGGCGAGCGAGGGCGCCGGTCTGGATGAACTGAAGCGCCGAATCCATGACTTCGTGCGCCAGCCCGCGCCGAGCTTCAAGCTCGATTATGGCGACGACCTGGAACCGGAGCTTGAGCGGCTCGCGGCGCTGGTTGCACCGGACGCGGAACGGGCCGGGCTCCGGCCGCGCTGGCTGGTGTTGCGCCTGCTGGAGGGCGAGCAGGGCGAACTGCATCACGTCAGCCCGGAAGTCGAGCGGCAGATGCGCGAGGTGGTTCAAACCACGGTCAAGCGGCTGGAGCGGCACTGGGGCCGGGACATCGAGACGGTAATCGCCGAACGCCGATTCGGGTTCCTCAAGGGGTTGGTAGGCGAGTGCACGACACGCAGGGCCGATGAGTCGACGCAGCCCACCGGTTCCGACCGGATTGACCGATTACTCACGAATCGCTGGCTCGGCATACCGGTCTTCCTGCTGCTGATGGGCGTAATGTTTCAACTCGTCTTCCGCATCGGGTCGCCGCTGGCGCGGCTGATTGACACAGGGTTCACGGCACTGGGGAAGGCGACCATTGACGGATTGACCGCCGCCCATGCACCGGGCTGGATTGGTTCGCTGCTGGCGGACGGCCTGATTCACGGCGTCGGGTCGGTGCTGGTCTTTCTGCCCAACATCGTCATCCTGTTTCTGGTGCTGGCGTTGCTTGAGGACTCGGGCTACATGTCCCGCGCCGCATTCGTGATGGACCGGTTCATGCACGCGCTCGGACTCCACGGCAAGTCGTTCATCCCGATGATGATGGGGTTCGGGTGCTGCGTGCCGGCCATCCTGGCGACGCGCACGCTGGAATCGCGCAAGGACCGGATTCTCACAATCCTGATTACCCCGCTTATGTCATGCTCGGCTCGGCTACCCATCTACACGCTCTTGGCGGCCGCGTTCTTCCCTCGGAACCAGTGGCTCGTCGTATTCTCGCTCTACCTGCTCGGGATTGTCCTCGCGGTTGTGATGGCGCGGCTGCTGCGCACGTTTCTCTTTCGGGAAGAGGCGGCGCCCCTGATTATCGAACTGCCGCCGTATCACCTGCCCGTGCTCAAGCATCTGCTGCGGCACGTCATGTTCCGGTCCTGGCTCTTCGTCAAGAAGGCCGGGACGGTGATTGCCGGAGCCGTAGTCGTGCTTTGGATACTCGCGCGCCTGCCCTGGGGTGCTGCGTACGCTTCACAGGCAACTCTGATTGGTCGGCTTGGGACCCTGCTATCGCCGGTCTTTGCTCCGGCCGGGTTCGGGCACTGGCAGGTAGCCGTGTCGCTATTGACCGGGATTGTCGCCAAAGAGCTTGTGGTCGGGACGCTGGGAACTCTCTCGACGACCGCCGGCCGGACGCTGAGTTCTTCCCTCAGCCTGCTTTTCAACCCGGTGTCAGCCTATGCCTTCATGGCGATGTCGCTCATCTACACGCCCTGCGTGGCGACAATCGCCGCGATTCGACGCGAGACGAACTGGCGATGGGCCGCGCTCGCGGTGGGCTACAGCCTGGTGCTAGGCTGGGTCGTTGCGGTGGGCATCAACCAGGTGGGACGACTCCTGTTCAGGTAAGGAGGAGTATGGCGTCAGTCGCATCTCGGATTCGCGCTTGACATTGGGCAGCCGTTCAACTTAGACTTGCCGGATGCCTGACTCAATCATGGACTGGGACTCAAAGCGCCGGTAACTCATGAAGATGTCAACGCCAGTGACAGGCGTCCAGGCCAAGACGACCGAGAGCCAGACGGACGGCAGCGCTGCGCTACGCCGGGGCTGGTCGGAATTCAAGACTCTCAGAAACTACATCTTTGGCAGCTCGGCCGCGATTATCACCGACGTCAGCCTCATCGTCGGGCTGGGTTCAGCCCGGGCCGGCAAGGCGCCGCTTCTCGCCGGGCTGTTGACCATCGCGGTTGCCGACAATGTGTCCGACTCCCTCGGAATCCACCTGTACAAGGAGAGCGAAGGCTACAGCCAGCGGTTGTCCCTGCTCTCGACCGTATTAAACTTCCTCTCGCGGCTGCTGATTTCCTGCACCTTCATTGCGATTGTCCTGGCACTTCCCATGGCTCATGCCATTATCGTGGGGCTCGTCTGGGGACTGCTGCTGATTATCTTCATCAGCTACCTCATCAGCCGCAACAATCGGGATAACCCGGTCAGAGAGATGGTCGTCCACGTGCTGATTGCCGTTGTCGTAATCGCGCTCAGCCGATATCTTGGACACGCGATAGCGACCTACTTCCACGCGCCATGAAGGAACAATCGGAACACGTCCCTGTTTCTGAGCGATGTCAGGGCGCGGCGAGTCTCGTTCATCGTTGCATGGTACATCGTTCGGAGCCGTTAGCCGTGAGCCGTAAGCCGATAGCGGTTTCGGTCGAGACGATGATGACAGCCAACGGCTTGCAGCTTGCGGTCTGGATGTTGGCAAGCACAAGAAGGAAGTGAATCTGTGAGTCCGCGCCAGCTTTTCGTTTGGGGGTCCGTTCTAGTACTGACGGGGTGTGGCATGAACCGGGCAGGACTGGCCCGCGACGTTCGGTTACTGCTTGCCGGCTGCAGCGTCAAGCCCAGGACCATCAAGGTGACCATGGGGGACCGAACGCGAACCGGGATGGTGGAAATCACGGCCACGTCCGCAGACATCGCCGCCATCGTTAGCCGATTCGGACTGCAGGAAGGCGGGACAGCAGAAGACGATTCCGACCGTCACAGTTGGCTCGACGCCAGAGTCCGGCAATTCAACCATCCCTTACTTCTCCCTCAGGATGGCGTCAAGGTCTTCCGATCGAACGGCAGGTCTGAGAATCTGCGTCTCTCCAACGGCACAGCCTTCGATTACATGCTCCTCTTTTGGGACAAGGACAAAGGCGTTGCCGTGATCCTGTTGTCCTACGCCTATGGCTAACGGTGTCTCCAATCGCCCGCGGAAGATTGCCGCAGGAATATCCATCCCGGTCAACTTCATGCTTTCCTGGACAATACTACCTCTCGCCATTCCACCCTTCCGCGGCTACTCGCTGCGCGAGATGGGCGAGGTACTCCTCTGGCAGAGCATGGGAATGGTGGGATGGCCATTGGGTTTGGTGGGCGGGCTGACGAACCTTGTCTTGCACCACTCAGGGACTGACCTGGTGAACCTGCTGCTCCTTTCGATGTACCCGGTCATGATCTTGTTCCTCGTGCTCAGCCTGTTTCCCAGGCGCCCCCGGTGGTGGGCGTTGGCCTCGCTGCACATCGTGCTCACCGGCTCGTTTGTGGCGGTTTGGCACAAAGTGCTCAATGGATATGACTTCATGAAAGGGTAGCCAGAGGAACGATGGGCGATTCCGGTCTGACGGCTCATCCGGGGATTGCCGCCTTGGCGTCGTTCGTCCTCGCGTTGGTCATGGCCGGCGTGGCGTGGCGCATTCCCAAACGCTCGGTGCGGGTTGGCATCGGCTGGGATTGCTGGTCCTGGGATCCCGAGGGGTGGTAGTACTTTCGTTCGTCACCGCTGTCTTGGTGACCGTTCTCGGTGTGGCCGTCTTGGTTCTCGGAAATCGAACCCGTGCCGCGGCCTCGCAGGACGGAGACTTCGGCCGGTGAAGCGCCAAGCGATTGTACTGGGGGCGTTGACAGCGTGGCCATTTGCGTTCGGCGCGCTGGTGCTGTTGGCCGGAGTCTTCGGACTGATCCCCAAAGACAGCGCTACGCCGCCGCCAACGTTCGTGGTGTTCTTCGCCCTGCTCGTGCTGACGCCGCTCATGTTGCTGGGACTACTCGTGTTCTATCTTGTTTATCTCTTCACGAAGACGCCTTTGCCGCTGGACCGGAAACTGATCTGGTCAGTGACCCTGGTCGCCGGGCACGTGTTTGTGATGCCGGTGTTCTGGTGGCGCCACATCTGGAGACCGCGAAACATGGCGCCGCTGCCGGAGTCGAAGCGGTTTGCGTTGCTGGTCTTTGGGCCTTTGTTGTTGGCGGTGCTGCTGCCGATTGGGTACTTGGTTCCCATGGCCATCGGCATCACCGGCGCCGTCCTGCTTGGGAGCGGTCCCGGCTCAGTCTCCACCAAGGTCGTGCTGCAATCCTGGGCATGGGTGTTTGGCTTGGGCCTGACGTTCGCGGTGATCGCCGTGGCGGGCCGCTGGTGCCACGCGGTGTCTGAACGGCTCCGCTCGCGGGGCGCGGTCTGGAGCTGTCTGTGGTTCGCCTTCACGCTCATGCTCCTTCCCGTGGCTTGGTTCGGTACTGTCTTCCTCCGGAGCTTGATACCATCCGACGGGCCGCCAAGCACGTTGCCCGAACTCACACGCCTGGCGATAACCGTACCGTTGTTGGCGCAGCCGGGCGTAATCCTCTGGTTGTATCTCGTGGCCCGGTGGTGGCAGCGCGGAGCCGCTCGGCGATCGACATCCAAAGGAGAGGCATAATGCACAAAGCAATGTCGTTCATCATCATGAAAGCTCCGTGGACGCGGTGAAAGATTCTGACGGGGAGCCCACTTGACACTCCTGGTGCGGCATCACGAGACGGCCGGGTTGGCTGAGACGACGACAGCCGACGGCTCAGGGCTCGCAGCTCTCGGTCCGCGCTGCGGTGGGACGGATGGTAAGCCTGGTTGAGCGGTATGGATAGACAGGATGAGGAGCCGGTGTATCCGGCATGAGGACAGAGGAAGTCGGGGTTTTAGACACAAGGAGAGAAGCGATGAACAGCAGTAGAGATCGTGGATGCAGGCGTGTCTTTGCAGTTGGGATCGTGGTTCTGGGGCTTGCCCTAGTCCTCAACTGCGGTCAGCACCACCCGCCAGTGGCGCCGGCCGCGCCAGTTGGGCCGTCGTTCGGCACCGAGGATTCGTCATGCACTTTCACCACCATGACGATCGACCCTGAGGGCGACAGCGTCTGCTATCGGTTTGCGTGGGGCGACGGCGACACTTCTTCCTGGACTGCCAAGGTGCCGAGCGGACAGTCGGGCGAGGCATCGCACGTATGGAACAAGTCAGGCGCCTTTGAGGTGACGGCTCAGGCAAGGGATGCCGGTGACAGGATGTCGAACTGGTCGTCGGCGCACCAAGTGCTGGTGGCTGCCGTCTGGAGTCGTACGTTCGGCGGGACGGGCCACGAAGATTGCGAATCGGCCCTTCCGACATCAGACGGTGGCTACATTCTTGCGGCTTCGACTGAGTCCTTCGGCGCGGGTGGCTATGACATATGGCTGATAAAGACCGACTCGGCCGGCGATACACTCTGGACCAGGACCTACGGCGCGGCCGGCACCGAGTGGGGCGGGCCGGTCGCGCTGACATCCGACGGCGGCTATATCGTCGCGGGCTACACTGATTCCTACGGTGCGGGCGGCGGCGACATCTGGCTGATAAAGACCGACTCGGGCGGAAACAAGCTGTGGGACAAGACCTTCGGCGGGCCGGCACAGGACATAGCCAGAGAGATTCTGCCGACAGCCGACGGCGGTTACATCATCGTGGGGAACACTCTTTCCTATGGTGCGGGTGTCACGGACGTCTGGTTGATAAAGACTGACTCGGCCGGCAACAAGCTCTGGGATATGACCTATGGGGGAACGAAGATCGACAAGGGTTGTGCGGCACAGCCGACGACCGATGGCGGCTACATCGTCGCGGCCGCCACCGAATCCTTCGGCGCGGGCAATTATGACGTCTGGCTGATAAAGACCGATGCGAATGGTAACGAGCTCTGGGACAAGACCATCGGCGGGGCCGGGTATGATGCTCCCAACGAGATCCTGGTGACGGCCGACGGCGGCTACGTCGTTGTCGGCGAGACTGAATCCTACGGCGCGGGCGGTTATGACGTGTGGCTGGTCAAAACCGACGCCGACGGCAACAAGATCTGGGACAGGACGTTCGGAGGAGCGAAGAACGACGACGGCCAATCGGTCGCGCCGACGTCCGACGGCGGGTATATCGTCGCGGCCTACAGCGCTTCCTATGGCGCAGGCGGTTTTGATGCGTGGCTGATAAAGACCGATGCAGCGGGCTACAAGCTTTGGGACAGCTACCTGGCGGAACCAGTGACGACTTCGCGTCCTGGATTCGGCCGACCTCGGACGGTGGCTACTTCTTCGCCGGCTTCACCTACTCATACGGCGCGGGTAACGGTGACATCTGGCTGGTCAAGACTAATGCGAACGGACGCTGACCGAAGAGTCCGCGGGCGCGTTAGTCCTTTGCTGTTGGCGCTGGCCTGTGCTGGGCTGGTCGCGGTCACGGCCCTGTCGGCGTCCGAGACACAGTGGACGGGAAAGACCGATTGGAGGTCGGTGGAGTACCTGCCCGGCGGGCACGTCGTCTACTTCGACCACGTGCCGCAGAGCACGAACCCCGTGATAAAAGCCCACTTCGCCGCGGCGGCGGAATCGCTCGACGCGGGCAGCAGCGGAGGTATTGCCGAGCTTGAGCAGGCGCTCGCGCTGGCCAAAGGCTCGCAGCTCGCCGCGCTCCACAGCATCATCGCTTACTTCCAACTCCAGTTCGATGAAGACGATGACGGTCTTTCATCCTTGAGTTCTGCATGCGACGCCGCGGTCAAGATAGGCGACTCGGAGGGCCTGGGCGCGGCGCTGTCGGAGCTCGGCAACCTCCATACCGCACGGGAAGATTGGGACCTTGCGCTGCGCTACGCACGCCAGGCGCTGCAGGTAAACGCCGGAGCCGGTCTGCTGCACGGCAAAGCCTACGATGAAGGCCTGCTCGGGGAGCTGTTCGCCAGCCGGGGAGCGATGGACAGTTCGCTTGCGTACCTGCGCGATGCCTATGACGCCGACATCAAGTGCGGCGACTATCGCGAGGCCGAGTATGACCAGTACCGCATCGGCAGCGTCTGTGAGCAGCGGGCGGATTCCGCCGGGGCGCTGAAGAGCTACCTGCTGTGCTGGTCGCTCGTCCCCAGGGGCGGCACCGAAGTAGGCCGGGATGACCTGCTGAGCAACCTCAACGTGTACTACCGGAAGATGGGTGAGGAGAAGTTCTCTGCCCAGTGCGGGAAGCAGGGGTTCAGCCAGGCCGACGCCGACGCGCTGGTGGCGGAGCTGCGAAAGACCAAATAGCGGGACGGACCAGTCCCGGCGCGCTTGTCGGCTTTGTCTACAGAGCAGGCGGCGCGGCCGATGCAAGGCCAGCCCAAAGCAGAGCCGCAGACGGAGCGCGCCCCTGCACCCGACCATTTGACATACCCCCGTGCTCATCCTAGAATCCCTCTGTGCCTCGTTCGATTGGGGCGCAAATACCCGGCTGGACGACTACCTGCGGGCGCGTCGGACAAGAATTCGCCGCGGGTCTGGTCGAGCGGTGCCATGCCTGAAGCCGCAGGACAGTGAGAAAAGGAGCGAAGATGAATGGACTGTGCTACTGGGACATACCATCTACCAACGTCACGAAGTCATGCGCGTTCTATGCGAAGCTGTTCGGCTGGAAGATGGCGCAGTACGGCAAGGACTACGCGACGTTCCAGGCGAAGAGCGGGCTGGACGGCGGGATTCACAAGGTGAAGAAGCCGGGCCAGGGCGTGATGGTCTTCGTCGAGGTGAAGAACATCCCGGCCACGCTCGCAAAGGCCGCAAGGCTCGGCGCCAAGGTGCTGAAACCCAGGACCAAACTCGACAACAACTGGGGCTACTGGGGCTTGTTCAGGGACCCAGGCGGCTGCACGAGCGTCGGGCTCTGGTCGCGCCGCTGAGCCGAACCTTGTGACACACCACTGATGCGGCAGTACGTCTGGCCGACAGACGAAACCAGGACAAGGACTGCTGCACCGGAGTGCTGGGAGACAGGAGCGAACATGAATGAAGACAACTTGTGTGCAGAGAGGAAACGGCTGACGCCGTTCCTCTGGTTCGAGAAGGGCGCGGAGGACGCAGCGGCGTTCTACGTGTCCATCTTCAAGAACTCGCGCATCGTGAACATCAGCCGCTATGCCGAGAACCCGCATGCCCAGACCGGCAGCGTGATGACCGCGACCGTATTCCTGGACGGGCAGGAACTGACTCTGCTGAACGGCGGGCCCGTGTTCAAGCTGAACGAGGCTTTCTCGCTCGTCGTGCGCTGCGCCGACCAGGCCGAGGTAGACTACTACTGGGAGCGGCTGCTGGCCGACGGCGGCGAGGAAAGCATGTGCGGCTGGCTGAAGGACCGGTTCGGCGTTTCGTGGCAGGTGGTGCCCGATGCGCTGATGGAGTTGCTTGGCGACCCGGACCCGGGACGGGCGGCCCGCGCGACGGCGGCGATGCTCAAGATGAGGAAGATCGACATCGCCTTACTCAGACGTGCGGCCGACGAGAGATGAACTCGTTTAGCCCGGCAGGACGGTGGGCTTGGTCGAGCGGGCCGGCACCGACGGCAACGGCTATGTGGCAGGGCTGCCCGCAAACCTCAGCCCTGCTTCTGTTTGATGATGGCGGATGGTGCACGAAGCCCGGTCGGCGTCCGAAATATAGTCCCAACCAGACAGGAAGGTGACATGAAGGTGGAGTTCGACGAAGGACAGAAGCAGGTCATGGACGAAATGCTGCTCAGGCTGCCCGGCGCCAGGCCCGGCAAGATGTTCGGCTTCCCCGGCTACTGGACACGCGGGAAGCTCTTTGCCTGTCTGTACGGGCCCGGCGTAGGCTTCAAGCTGCCGCCGAGCGTGGCGGCGCAGACCTTGGAGAAGCCCGGGTTTGCCCCGTTCACGCCGCGGGGAAAACAGATGGCCGCCTGGGTGATGTATACACCGAAACGGCCCGGCGACCTGCGCCGGCTTGAAACCCTGCTCCGCGAGTCACTCGACTACGTTTCCGGACTCCACCCGGTGGCGAAGAAGCCACCGCGCGCCAGGCGCCCGACGTCCTAGAACGCGACGGAAACCAGCCGCGGCGCGGCGAAGGTGCGGTTCGAGCCGTAGGACAGCGCGCCGCACAACGCCTGTCCGAAGTCAATCTTCAACCGGTTGTCGGCATGGGAACTCTCGTTCGAACTCATCTGCTTCGCGAACTTGATCCCGTACCAATACCCGGCGCCGAAGCCGACCGTGGTCAGTCCGAGCAGGCCACGGAAGTCTTGCTCGTGGCTCAAGTTGCCCCAGATCGCCCATCCGAGCCCGGCCCCGAGAAGGCCGCCGCCGATGGTGGTACCCAGAGCCATCAGACCGGCGCTGTTGGTGATTGGAGTTTCCCCGACCAGCCTGTCCGCAAGGTAGATGCCGCCCACGTTTCCCGCGAGGGCAAGTCCGGTCAGCAGCGGCAGAACGTGTTGCTCTCCCCAGCTACTCGGCGCCACGGTCCAGAATGCGCCGTTGAGAACGGCCGGTCCGAAGATACCGGCGGTGCCGAAGCAGGTTGCCTGTCCCTCGGTCCAGTGTTGCTGTCTGCCCCAGGTGTGGCCGAGGTACGCGCCGCCGACCGTGCCGGCAATGGTGAGGGCCGAGTTCAGCAAATGGCCGCCCTCGGCGCTGTTGTCGGAAATGGACTGGACGCAGATGCCAAGATCAAGGCCGTCAAGCAGCCCGCAGTCGGTCATGACCGACGCGAAACGTTCCTGCCCGAGTTCCAGGCGCTGCCCAAGGTGGGAACCGAGTATCTGGCCGCCGATGCTGGTCACAAGCATCAGGCCGGACGCCGCCTGCATCGTACGCTGATCCGCGTAGGCGCTACTTTCAAACAGGTTGCGCAGACCGAGCAGGCTTGCCAGCGCGTAGCCGTTGAACACACCGTAGTAGCCATAATCTATGCTCATCGCGGCCTGAGCCTGGGTCACACTCGTGTGGCTGGTGATTATCATCGGCAGGAAATAGGCCGTGGCGGCCGTCAGGGTCGCGACCGTCCCGATTGCCCGGCCGTCCTGAAGATTCAGAAGATATACCGTAGCGACGGTATACCAGGCTCCGGCCAGAGGGATCTGGCTCAGAAGGAACAGGCCGCGGCCGGACTGGTCAAGGCCGAACTCCGTCGGCAGCTTCTCCCTCACGTCGCTCAGGAGTTGGCCGAACTCCGCATCGGTAAGCACTATCCTCTCCCGGGAACTGTCGGGTCGCGTGAACTCGAGAACGTGCCCGGCCGGCGACAGCCACATCCGGGCAAGCACAATATCCCCGGCGTCCGGGAACAGCCCGAGTCGGCTGCGTAGCTGCCGGTCGATTGAATAAACGTGACCGGACGAGTCGAACGGCACGGCCTTCTCGACGACGGGCTGAGCCGCGAGCGCGCCGACCAGAACGAACAGAGCAGCCAGTGTACGCATCACATGCACCTCCAGGTCGTGCCAGATTATAGGGTCGTATCGGCCCGCGTCAACCGACCGCCCACTGAGGAAGTACGCGGGAGCTCCTGACTACCCATGCTTCCGGCCGAAGTAACGGCACGGCGCGGACGATGGAACGCGGCGACGCACGTGCAGGGGAACGAGGAGAGCAATTCGGGAGGCAAACCTCCGAGCAAACCGGAGAGCAACGGTCGGAGCTTACTCGGGAGCAACCCGGACAGGAACCCGCGGACTTACCCGGGCCGCAACGGTCCGACCAACCCGGAGAGGAACCGGTGGAGCAACGGGTAGACTAACCCTGAGCGCAAATCGGAGAACAACCGGTAGACCAACCCGGCGAATTCCGGTGGAGGCTCATCCGGGAATTGCGGTGAAGGTAACATCCCTATCTACTGCCTACTGAATCCTGTCTACTATCTGCGGGGCAATCCCCCGGGCGGGGGGGTCGATTCGAGAGCGACAAGCCTAAGGCTCGAAGCCGCAAGCAGATAGCCCCAAGAACCCGCCCCCGACGAGTGATACGAATTGGTCTCATTGCCCGTCCGCGGCCCTGCCCGGTCCGCGATCGACAATCTGGAAGCTTGAATCCAGAATCTGCCCTGCTCTCGACCCCTGGAATCCTGGAATCCTGGACTCCTTGGCCCCTATCGGATTCCACTTGACACACGCGGCTCATGCTGGTATAACCTCCAGCGTGATTGTCAGAGGTGCAACCTCTTGGGATTGAGCGAAGCCTCAACCAGACGCGAGCGCATCGACCCGAAGCTTGCAGCCGCAGGATGGAAAGTCATTCGGTTCCGCGACGGCCTCGACCTGGCGAACTGCGACGAGTGTGCGATCGCCGAGTACCCGACCGACAACGGTCCGGCCGACTACGCGCTCTGCGTTGCCGGCCGCATACTCGGCATCGTGGAAGCCAAGAAGCTCACGCTTGGCCCACAGAACGTGCTGACCCAGGCTGAGCGCTACTCAAGGGGTACGAAGTCCAGCCCATTCAACTTTCGTGGCCTCCGCGTGCCGTTCCTTTACTCGACCAACGGCGAGGTCATCTGGTATCACGACATTCGCCACCCAGAGAGCCGTTCCTACAGAGTCGCGCAGTTCCACACGCCTGGTGCCCTGGCCGAGAAGCTGGAACGGGATTTTGAGAAATCGTGCGAAGACCTCGCCGTGCTGCCCAACAACGCGTCCCGCCTGAGGACCTACCAGGTCGAGGCCAACACCGAGGTCGAGAAGAACATCTCGAAGTACAAACGGGTGATGATGCTCGCGATGGCGACTGGCACGGGCAAGACCTACACGCTGGTGAATCAGGTCTATCGCCTCATGCACTCGGGTGTGGCGCGGCGTATCCTGTTCCTCGTCGACCGCCGTGCTTTGGCAGCGCAGGCGGTGCGAGCCTTTGCCACGTTTGAGCCCGAGCCGGGCCTGAAGTTCGATAAGATTTACGAGGTCTACAGCCAGCGGTTTCAGCGCGACGACTTTGACCCCGATGAGAAGTTCGACCCCAAGGTTCTGCCCTCCGAATACCTGACTAACCCCAAGCCCGGTCACACCTTTGTCTACGTCTGCACCATCCAGCGGATGACCATCAACCTGTTCGGCCGCGGCTCAGTGTTCCACTCCGACGAAGAGGAGGCCATCGACGACGACGCTGACCGCATCGACATTCCGTCCCATGCCTTCGACCTCATCGTGGCCGACGAGTGCCACCGCGGGTACACAGCGCAAGACCTGTCCGTCTGGCGCAACACGCTCGACCACTTCGACGCCATCAAGCTCGGCCTCACCGCCACGCCGGCAGCTCACACTATGGCCTACTTCAAAGACATTGTGTACCGCTACGAGTACGCCCGCGCCGTCCGGGAAGGTTATCTCGTTGATTACGACCCGGTCTTCGTGAAGTCCGACGTCCGGCTCCAAGGCGTCTTCCTCAAGGAAGGAGAGACGGTCGGGGTCGTTGACCGCGTATCCGGTGCGGAGCAGATGGACCTGTTGGAGGACGAGCGTACGTTCGCCGCAACCGAGGTCGAGCGCCACGTAACGTCGCCCGACTCCAACCGCAAGATACTCGCCGAGTTGAAGAAGCACGCGGACAAGCACATCGAGCGCTACGGCCGTTTCCCAAAGATGCTCATCTTCGCGGTCAACGACCTGCCACACGTGTCGCACGCCGACCAACTCGTCGAAATCGCCCGCGACACCTTCGGCCAGGGCGACTCCTTCGTGCAGAAAATTACCGGCCGCGTTGACCGGCCACTGCAGCGCATCCGTGAGTTCCGCAACCGTCAGAAGCCGGGCGTGGTTGTGACTGTGGACCTACTCTCGACCGGCGTTGACATACCGGACTTGGAGTACATCGTGTTCCTCAGGCCGGTGCAGTCGCGCATCCTCTTTGAGCAGATGCTCGGCCGCGGCACACGCAAGAGCGAGCGATACCCGGACAAGTCCCATTTCACGGTCTTCGACTGCTTCGACGGTTCGCTGCTCAAGTACTTCGAGAAGGCGACGGGCATAACCGCCGAACCACTGCGCCGTGAATACAAAGCGCTCTCGCGCATCGTCGATGAAATCTGGCAGAACGTGGACCGGGAGTACAACACCAGGTTGCTGGCCAAACGGCTGCAGCGCATCGAGAAGGAACTGCCCGGCGACATCCGCCAGCAGGTGGAACTGCACATCCCAGGAGGCAGCCTCAGCAAGTTCGCCGCTGGACTCGAGGTCGCCCTGCGCAGCGATTTCACCGACACTATGCTCCTCCTGCGCGACGCGAACTTCCAGAAGCTGCTCACCAGCTACCCCAAGAAGCCGATATTCGTCATAGCCTATGACACGGAAGACACCGTGACATCGTCCGAGTACATCCGCGACCCGGCCGGCAGTCGGTGGAAGCCGGAGGATTACCTCACGGCATTCGCCCGGTTCGTCGCGGAGAACAAGGACCAGGTCGACGCCATCTCGATATTGCTGGAACGGCCACGGAATTGGTGCGTCGCCGCACTATCCGAACTGCGACGGAAGCTCGCCTCCGCCCCTGAACACTTCACCGAAGAGAATCTGCGTCTGGCGCACCAGGTTCATTACCACAAGGCGCTGGTAGAGATCATCTCGATGGTCAAGCATGCTGCGCGAGAACAGGAACCGTTGCTCACGGCTGAGGAACGAGCAAAGAAGGCGCTCGCCAAGGTCACTGCGGGCCGCGAGTTCACGGCTGAGCAGGCGAAGTGGCTCGACCGCATCAAGTCACACCTCATCGAGAACCTCTCCATATCGCCGGGTGACTTCGAACTAGTTCCGGTCCTTTCCGACCCGGGCGGCTGGGGCAGGGCAAACAGAGACTTCAACCAAAGGCTGGATGAACTGCTGAAGCAGATAAACGAGGCGGTGGCGGCGTGAAGGAGTCAGGTCACATGTCACAGGGTTACAGCGGAAAGAAGACGGTGCAGAAGTTCGAGGAACTGAATGTCTATCAGCAGGCGCTGGAGTTGGCGAACTCGGTCTACGGAGTCACGCGCCTGCCCGCGTTCAGCCGGGATGCCGGCCTTGTTGACCAGATACGGCGGGCCGCGGTGTCGGTGGTATCGAATATCGCCGAAGGGTACGAGCGCGGCACGACGACCGAGTTCGTGCAGTTTCTCTACTTCGCCAAAGGCTCCTGCGGCGAGGTGCGGGCGCAACTGCAAATCGCGCTGGGCCAGAAGTACCTGTCGAAGCCCGATTGCGAAAAGCTGCAGGGCCAGTGCCGGCTCGTGAGCGGGATGCTGCACAACTCCATCGAGTACCTGCAGAGCTCGCGCATGCCCGGCCAGAAGCAGCATACGGTTCAGCAGCAGGCGGTGAAGGCAAGCGAGGAACGGCGGCGGATCCTCGACGAACTGGCCGAACAACGCCGCCGCGAAAGAGAGACCCAATGACCCGTGACCCTGTGACCTGCAACTCCGTAACCCTATTCTATGTCTGACATCGTCAACAAGCTCTGGGGCTTCTGCCACACGCTCCGCCACGACGGCATCGGCTACCTCGACTACATCGAGCAACTCACCTTCCTGCTGTTCATCAAGATGGCCGACGAGCGCGGCATCGATCTCAGCCGCATGAAACTCCGGTCTGACCTGCAACCTGTAACCAATGACTCTGCAACTGCCCGTGGCCTCGTGGATTGCTCCTGGCCCGCGCTGTCCAGGGCGGCCGGCACCGGCCTCATCGACCACTACGTCGACGTCATCCGCACCTTGGGCAAGCAGCCCGGCATCCTGGGCGACATCTTCTCCGGCGGCCAATCCCGCTTCCGCAGCCCGGTGAACCTCAAGAAGCTCATCAGCCTGATTGACGAAACCGAATGGACCACGCTCGGCGTTGACGTGAAGGCCCAGGCATTCGAGGGCCTGCTGGAAAAGGCCGCGGACGAAGGCAAGAAAGGCGCCGGCCAGTACTTCACCCCCCGCCTGCTCATCGAGTCGCTGGTCCGCTGCGTCAAGCCCGACCCGCGCAAGCACAAAGAGTTCACCATCTGCGACCCGGGCTGCGGCACCGGCGGCTTCCTGATGTGCGCCTACGAATGGCTCGTGAAGCAGACCAAAGATGGTGCGCTCGACCGCGACTTGGCCAAGCGCGTGCGCGAGCAGACCTACTTCGGTCAGGACATCGACCCGGCCCCGCGCCGCCTCGCCCTGATGAACCTCTACCTTCACAACCTCACGCCGCACATCAAGCTCGGGGACTCCATCTACGAAGACCCGGACTCCCGCCGCTTCGACGTCGTGATGACCAACCCGCCCTTCGGCACGCGCGGCGCGAACCAGGCCCCGACCCGCGACGACTTCACCATCGCCACCAGCAACAAACAGCTCAACTTCGTCCAGCACATCATGACCATCCTCAAGCCCGGCGGCCGCGCCGTGGTCGTCCTGCCCGACAACTGCCTCTTCGCCGACCAGGCGGGCGAAGTCTTCAAGGTCCTCACCGAAGACTGCGACCTGCACACGGTCCTGCGCCTGCCCAACGGCACCTTCTCGCCCTACAGCCCCGGCACCAAGACCAACGTCGTCTTCTTCACCAAAGGCTTCCCGACCGAGAACACCTGGATATACGACTGCCGCACCAACGTCCCGCACATCACCAAGACAGAGCGCCCGCTCACCGAAGGCCAATTCGCCGAGTTCGAGAAGTGCTTCGGCGACGACCCGAACGGAAGAGCGAAGCGCAAGGAGAAGGACTCCAAAGAAGACCGTTGGCATTGCTTCGGCATCGAGCAGGTCAAAGAGCGCGGCTACAAGCTCGACGGCCTGAAATGGCTCAAAGACGATTCCCTCGAAGACGCCTCCGACCTGCCCGAACCTGACGAACTTGCCACCGACGCCATCGAAGAACTCACCGCCGCCGTCAAAGGCCTCAACGCCATCATCAAGAGTCTTGAGAACTCCTAGCTCTGTCTTCTTCCTTCGCCCTGCTCCCTGCAACTCTGCAACCTGTAACCCTAGACATCGAAGATGTCGAGAGTGACTCCCTCGTCAGCGACCGACGACCTGCCGGAAGGCTGGGCCGAGGCGACGATCGGCGACGTGACGGCCATCAACCCGCCAAAGCCAACGGCGCACCTGCTTCCGCACAAGGCACCAATCACCTTTGTTCCAATGCCAGCGGTAGACGCACACGCTGGTGCTATCGTTGGCGCGACTGACAGAGCCTTCGGCGAAGTCCGCAGCGGTTACACGGCTTTTAGGGATGGCGACGTGCTCTTTGCCAAAATCACTCCTTGCATGGAGAACGGCAAGGCCGCCATCGCACGAGGTCTGAAGAATGGACTGGGCTTCGGGTCCTCGGAATTCCACGTACTGCGGCCGAGCGCGGCTGCGCTGGCCGAGTACTTGTTCTACTACATTCGCCAGGAGAGCTACAGGCGTGAGGCCGAAGAACACATGACGGGCTCTGTCGGCCAGAAGCGTGTGCCCGCTGACTACGTTGAGAACACCGAGATGCCCCTGCCTCCTTTCGCCGAGCAGCGCCGCATCGTGGCCAAGGTCGAGGAACTGCTGGCGCAGGTCAATCAGGTTCGGGAACGCCTTGCGCGCGTTCCCGCAATCCTCAAGCGCTTCCGCTCGTCTGTGCTGACGCAGGCGTGTGGTGATACTGCGGCTGAGAAGTGGCCAGTTGTCGAATTCGGCTCGGTTATCGAGGAACTCAAGAACGGGACATCCGAGGTCCCGCAATTCGTCGACACGGACAAGCCGATACTGAGGATCAGTGCTGTCCGGTCGAGGTCTGTGCGGCTAGATGACGTCCGGCACCTGCAAGCGACGTGTGGTGAATTGGATGACTACCTCATAGACGACGGCGACTTGTTGTTCACGCGCTACAACGGGAGTCTCGACCTACTTGGTGTGTGTGGTATGGTTAGGAACCTGGGTCGTTCCCGTGTTTACTATCCTGACAAGCTGATGCGCGTGCGAGTTGATGGCAGCCGGCTTGTGCCGGAATACGCCGAACTGTTCTTCGCTTCGCCACAGGCCCGCGACCGCATTACGGCAAAGGCCAAGTCGTCGGCTGGTCAGCAAGGCGTGTCTGGTGCTAATATCAAGGCGCAGCCGATTCTACTCCCGCCCGTGTCCGAGCAACGGAGTATCGTGCGGCGGGTGGAGAAGCTGTTCAAGCTGGCGGACGACATTGAGAAGCAGGTTGAGGCGGCGACGAAGCGGGTGGACAAGCTGACGCTGGCGATTCTGGCCAAGGCGTTTCGGGGCGAGTTGGTCCCAACCGAAGCCGAACTCGCCCGCAAAGAAAGCCGCTCCTACGAACCCGCGTCGGTGCTGCTGGAGAGAATCAGACACGAGCGCGCCAAAGCCGAGTCGATAGTCCCGGGATAATCCCGGTGACGCAACAGGCGATTCCTGACGCATGGAAACGCCGAAGGCGGAACGACGACCGCCGAACTGCCCGACGCCGGCAGCTAACTGACCGGGGTAGTCCGGGCGACGCAACACGGGACGGGAGCACGAGGCCGAGGCCGATAGCAGTCCAAGCTCAAGCGTAAGCCCAGGCAGCGCTGCCGTAGGCAGCGTGTGAGCAGTTGGTCAGGTATCAGGTAGCAGATGCGGCTGACCGAGCGCGACAGCCGATGGCAGGAGTGTCAGCGATGATTGCTCAGGCGCGGCATACGAGGGCCATGGGGAATTGGGAGAACGTCCGAGATCGCCTTCGGGCAGGGCTGGTCGGGTCGAACTCGGCGCCAGGGGAGGCCGGACGAGGAAGTATTTGACCGAACCGGCGTATCGTCTAAACTGGCTCGTCCCCTTAGCAGTGTAAGCGTTATGCAACCAAGTATGACGAAAAGGGAGAAATCATGAGATGCGCAAAACCCATGCTGGCCCTGGGCGTGGTGTGTTTGTTGTCGGGATTGGCTCACTCTGTCTGGGCCCAGCCGGTGTGGACCCACACCTATGGCGGTTCGAACGCCGATTACGGCTATTCCGTCCAGCAGACCTTTGAAGGCGGCTACATCGTCGTGGGGAATACCTGGTCTTACGGGAACGGCGGCTACGACGTCTGGTTCATCAAGACCGATTCCTCCGGGGATACCCTCTGGACCAGGACCTATGGCGGGTCGAACAACGATTACGCCTATTCCGTCCAGCAGACCGTTGACAGCGGCTACATTGCCGCGGGAGCGAGCAACTCCTCCGGAAACGGCACCGGGGACGTCTATCTCATCAAGACCAATGCTCATGGTGATACCCTCTGGACCAGGATCTATGGTGGACCGAACCCCGACTGGGGTAACTCTGTCCAGCAGACCGCTGACCACGGCTACATCATCGCGGGCTATACCGGGTCCTATGGGAACGGTCTCATCGATGTCTGGCTGATCAAGACCGATTCTTCAGGTGACACAATCTGGACCAAAACCTACGGCGGAACCGGTAGCGACTATGGTGAGTCTGTCCAGCAGACTTCGGACAAAGGCTACATCGTCGCGGGATACACCAACTCTTACGGGAGCGGCGGCGCCGATGTCTGGCTCATCAAGACGGATTCTCTGGGAGATACGCTCTGGACCAGGATCTACGGCGGGTCGGGAGGCGATATTGGCCAGTGTGTCCGGCAGACCTCGGACGGTGGCTACATCGTCGCAGGTTATACCAGTTCTTACGGGAACGGTGCCTCTGATTTCTGGCTCATCAAGACCGATGCGTCAGGGGACACCCTCTGGACCAGGACCTATGGCGGGTCGAACAACGATCTGGGCTATTCTGTACAGCAAATCAATGACGGCGGCTACATCCTTGTGGGCTATACCACTTCTTACGGGAACGGCAACGGCGATGTCTGGCTCATCAAGACCGATTCCCTGGGAGATACCCTTTGGACCGCGACCTACGGCGGGACCGGCTACGATTACGGTCGCTGCGTCCGGCAGACCTCGAACGGCGGCTACATCGTTGCGGGATACACCAACTCTTACGGGAACGGCGACTCCGATGTCTGGCTGCTCAAGACCCGCGCGGATGGCAGCGTTGGCGCAGAAGAGCCACTGCGCCGGCATCCGGTTGCCCTCACTGACTATCTGGTTCAGCCGAATCCATGCGTTTCCTTTGCCCGGGTCCCGGGGCATGAGACCGAGTGCTTCATCCTGCGCGACATTACGGGCGGTCAAGTCGCCGTCTGCAAGGGCGACAGAATCGGTGCAGGTCTTCGGCCCGGAGTCTACTTCCTGTCCCGGGTCGGCGCTAAGACCGGCAAAGCGACCACTGCGACCATCGTCAAGGCGGCCGACTAAGCCGATCCCACCCGGCCATCCGGGCTACACCGTCGCAGCTCTAGTGCGAGAGTCCGCGGTGACAGGACAGTTCGGATTCCGAGTTCTGGCCTCGATGACAGAGTAAGCGATTCCTAACGTGCGCGGGCCGGTCAGCTTACGGCTAACAGCTTGCGGCCGACATCGGGCTGCTGGAGGTTTACGCGCCGGGTTGCGGCCGGGCGTGTTGTCGCTATAATCACCGCGCATGAGCGCTAGAGCCAAAGTTGCAGTCCTCCGCACCAAGCCAGAGTCGGTCTTGGAAGACTATCGCCGGCTCTTGAAGCTGGCCGACGCCGATAAATTCCTCGCCCCCGGCAAGACTACCATCCTTAAGGACAATATCTCGTGGCACTACCCGATGCCCTCGGCCAACACGACGCCATGGCAGCTTGAAGGCACCATTCTCGGGCTACACGACCTCGGGTACAACGACATCTCGTGCGTGCAGAACAAGACCGTGGTCATTGACACCTACAAGGGCGAGGACCTGAACCAGTATGTGCCCATCTTCAAGAAGTGCGGGCTGCCCGTGCTCTACAACTTCAAGGAAACGGACATGAAGTGGGTGCCGTTCGAGCCGAAGACGAAGATGCTCGCGCTCGACCGCATCTATCCCAAGGGCCTGAAGATTCCCGACTACTTTTTCGGCAAGAACATCGTCCATTTGCCGACCGTGAAGTGCCACATCTACACGACCACGACCGGCGCGATGAAGAACGCGTTCGGCGGACTGCTCTCGACCCATCGCCACTACACGCATACCCTGATTCACGAGACGCTCGTGGACCTGCTCGCCGTCCAGAAGGAAATCCACCCCGGCATCTTCGCGGTGATGGACGGCACGACCGTGGGCGACGGCCAGGGGCCGCGCACGTTGAGGCCGGTGATAAAGAACGTCATCCTCGCCTCCGCGGACCAGACCGCCATCGACGCGGTCTCGGCAAAGATGATGGGGTTCGACCCAATGAGCATCAAATACATCCGCCTCGCGCACGAGGCTGGACTCGGGGTCGGCGACGTGAAGGAAATCGAACTCGTGGGCGACGACGTGTCGGGCGAAAGCTGGGGCTTCGACGTCGGCTGGAACTTCCACCGCGTCATGGGCTGGCTGTCGTGGTACGGCCCGACGCGATTCCTGCAGAAATTGCTCTTCCACACGCCGATCGTCTACTTCCCGATATTCGTGTCCGAGACTTACCACGACCGCATCCGCTGGCCCCTCAAGGAACGGAAGATATATGAGCAGTGGCAGCGTGACACCGGCTGGGGACGGCTCTTTACCGAGTATCAGCAGAAGGGCTGCCTTCTGGTGTAAGTATGAAGGCCAAAGGACTAAGGACAAAACAATGACGAAGTGCAGCCGGCGCACCCCAAGGTTTGAGACTTTGTCCTTTCCCTATTGCTTTGTCCTTTGTCATTATCACTTTGTCCTTGGACCAGGCGAAGTATCAAGCCCAAGGGACCGGGACAGACCGATGACGAAGCGGGCCGGTTATCTGCGGTGAAAGACCACCGCCGATACGCCATCCGGCGCGCCGGACGGCGCGACCTGCCGCAGTTGAAGCGGATGCGCGTCGCCCTGCAGGACCTGCTCATCGGCCGGGACCCGCGCGTCTGGCGGCTGAGCCCGGGTCTGATTGACGGCCTGGAGGATTTCTACTCTCAGATCATGGAGAAGGACCAGAACCGCATCTTCGTCGCGGTCGGGCGGCACGCGGAGCTGGTCGCCATGTTGGTCGTGCGTATCCTCGACAATTCGAACCTGGACCCGGTGCGCTTCGGCCGCATCGACGATGCATGGGTTGACCCGGAATGGCGCGAGCGAGGCGTCATGGCCGGCCTGACCTGCGCGGCAGCCAGGTTCCTGGCCGACCACAACGTGTCGATGGTGATGCTGGACTGGGCGAACAACAACCCGCCCAGCGGGACCTGCTGGCAGAAACTCGGCTTCGCTCCGCTGATGACTATGGGCTTTGCCAGCCCGACCGAGATCCTTTCGCGAAAGGAATGACCACCATGAGCTACAACCTCCCGCCGCAGCTCGAAGACCTGCGCGGGTTCCTGCCCGAACTCGTGGCCGAGGCGGAGAACAAGGTGCCGTACGCGTCGGCGCTGGTCACGCAATCAGCCGGTGAGACGGTTTCGAAGAGCCCGGCCGACGAACGCACCAACCCGGTGCCGCCGCGGCCCGGCATCCGCATCTCAGCCTGGGACGGCGCCACCTTCCATTCCGCGGCCACCAGCCGGATCGACGACCGTGATTACCTGCTCAAACTCACGCGCGAGCTGGTCCAGCCCCTTGCCGTGAGGCACGGCCCGATGCCCGACCCGGGCTCACCGCTCGACCGTCACTTCCGGAGCGAGTTCAAGGAAGACCCGGAGAAAGTGTCGGCCCAGGAGCGCCGGGCGGTCTGCCGCCATGCGTTCGAGCAACTGGCCGGGTTCGATAAGCGCATCGTCGCCCCGCGCGCGGTCTACGCCTACGAACGCGAGTACCGTCTCTTCTGCAACCGGACCCGGCTGCTCTCGTCGGATACCTCCAACGTCGGCTTGTACCTCATACCGGTGGCCTCCGACGGCAGGAAGCAGGTGATGAACTTCAAGGGCTCGGTCGCGCCCGGCCACGAGGCGGCACGCGTGACGGATGAAACCATCCGCGAAACGGCGGAACTCGCCGTGCAGTACCTGTCCGCGGAGAAGATCCAGGCCGGCGAGTACCGCGTCATCCTCGACCCCGACATCACCGGTACGCTCGCTCACGAATCATTCGGCCACGGCTGCGAGGTCGACGCCCTGATGCGCGGCGCGGCGCGGGCCGCACTCTACATCGGCAGACGGGTCGGGTCGGACCTCGTCAATATTGTTGACTTCGGCGGCCTGCCCGGCCGGCACGGCTCCATCTTCTTCTCGGATGACGGCGTGCTGGCCGAGGAGCCGGCAGTGCTCGTGAAGGATGGCATCCTGCAGCCGACCCTGATGACCGATCTTTACTCCTACCTCCACATGCACGACCGGATACCGGGCCTCAAACTCTCAGCCAACGGCAGGCTGCAGGATTACGACCATCCGATCTACGCGCGGATGACCAACACCTACTTCCTGCCCCGCGAGAAGGAGAATGGCGGGATGACCAGGGAAGAGCTGATTGCCAGTTCCGGAGACGCAATCCTCATCGAGCAATTGACCAGCGGGATGGAAGACCCGCTCGGTTGGGGCGTGCAGCTCCAGGCACTGCGCGGCCGCGAAATAAGCGGCGGGAAGCTGACCGGCAAGCTCTACTACCAGGTCGGCCTGACCGGCTACGTGCCGGACGTGCTGGCGAGCGTGGACGGGATAACGAATGAGCTCGATGTCAGCTCCGGCGGGGGCTGCGGCAAAGGTCACAAGGAATACGTCCGCGTGTCGTCGGGCGGCCCGTACATCCGGTGCCGCATGAAGCTGGGGTGAAGCATGGACTTTGAGAAGATCAAGGCAATCGTAGCGGGGACCGACGGTCTCACCGGCTGGTGTCTGCGCCGCCGCGAGACTCAATCGACCACCCTCATCCACCTGCCGGGCATCTATAAGGTTGAGGCAGGCAAGTTCGCGCGTCAGCGCAATCCCCACCCGCGCGAGGTCATCACCGCCCCGAGCGAGGAAATCTGGGTGACCGTCTACTGCCACCCGCGACGGGACATGACCGGGATGTCCGACATTCCGGATCGTGTCCCAAGCGCCACGGGTGAGGCGGTCGGCCAGTTCGTGTCCGACGACGAAGCCGCGGTGAAAGAGACGCTCGCCGGGCTTGTTGCCGCCGCCCTGGCCCAGCCGAACAGACCTTACCCGCTCGTCGACAAGTCGGCGGTATTCCCTCAGGTGGACCTCGCCGAACGCGAGTTGCTCGAACTGTCACAACCCGCGCTGCAGGCACGGCTCCAGCGGTTCGCGGACGCGGTCCTGCCCGCGAGCGAGTCCGAACTCGGGATTGAGCTCTCGAACCTGGAGGTATTCGTCCGCAGGATGCGGAATCATGTCGAGACCGGCACCGGTATCATCATCGATTATCCCTCGACACTCACCGATGCCGAGCTCTGCTTCATTGCCCGGTTCGGGGACAAGGTCGCTGAGCACACGTCCCGGCCGCACGCGCGCCGGCTCCGCGACCTCGATCCGCAGGTGCTCGTGACCATCGGCGCAGACTACGCGCGCGGCACGGCCAATGCCAGCGCCCCGCCGCAGTGGGCGGGCCCGGTCGTGCTGACCGGCACGGCGGCGCACGACTTCATGAAACTCGATTACCAGCCTCTCTCGTGGCACTGCGGCGGCCGCGCCATCTACGAGAAGATGTCGCGCTACGCGAAAGGAAGGCCGGCCTGGGGTCAAAAGTCGCTCGCCGGGGATGCCGTGACCATCTTCTCGGACCCGCTTGTCCCGTTCGGTCCGGACTCGCACTTGGAAAGCGATGCCCAACCGGCCCGTCGCACCTGCCTGCTCAAAGACGGCTGCTACGACGAGGTCATCGGCGGCCCGCGATACTACCACTACCTCGGCCTGCTTGAACAGGACATGACGCCGTCCGGCCCTCCGGGCAACACGGTTGTCCCGGCCGGGCGCCATCGAACTTGTGACCTCCTTGGCACGGGACGGGCCGTGGTCATCCGTGGATTTTCCGACTTCCGCGCGGACCCGACCTCCGGTGACTTTGCTTCCGAAATCCGCCTCGGGGAGGTGCGGGAAGATGGTAACGCCAAGCCGTTCAAGGGCGGTCTTCTCATCGGCAACTGGTTCGACGCCCTGGCCGACATCCGGCTCTCGTCCGAGACTGTGGGGCAGGATGGGTACTACGGGCCAGCCGCAATCCGCGTGGGCGACCTCAAAGTCGCCAGTTAGGAGAAACAGTGTTTTCATGCGTCGCGCTGCTGTTAACCCTGACTGCAGGTGCGGTAAGCGTCCAGGAACCCGCGAAGCTCGACACAATCATCCTCAGCGCCCCGCAGATGGACAAGGGCCTGACGGTGATGCAGGCACTCTCCGCCCGCAAGTCCCAGCGCGACTTCACGAATGAGCCGCTGACCCGGCAGCAGTTGTCGGAACTGCTTTGGGCCGCGAACGGTGTGAACCGCCCTGACGGCAAACGCACCGCGCCCGCCGCAGTCGACGTCCAGACCGTGGACATCTACGTCCTGATGCCCGAAGGCGTTTACCGGTACGATGCGCCCGGTCTTCGCCTGCTTCCGGTCGCGGCGGGCGATTACCGCAAAGCCGCGGGCCGGCAGGAGTTCGCCGTCAACGCGCCGGTGAACCTCATCTTCGTGCTCGACCGGGCGAAGTTCAGCGGGCTGCCGCCGGGCGCCGGGAAAACTCCGGATGACACCAGGATCTCCTGGGCGTATGTCAACGCCGGGTGCCAGGCCCAGAACGCCGCTCTCTACTGTGCGTCCGAAGGGTTGGGCGGGGTCGTCCGCGCCGGCTTCCCGGCCGAAGAACTCGGCCAGGCGCTGAATCTGACACCCGAGCAGATGCCGCTCCTTGCCTTCACGGTCGGGCGCCCGAAGACGAAGTAGCCGCCAGGCCAATATCGCGGCGGGGCGTCCTTGACCCGCACTATCATCTACCCCTTGCTTTGCGGTCAGCCGATGCTACAATTGTGCCCGTGACTGCGCCGAGACGGCATGATGGCGACTGACCGGTTGCCGGGCATTACCGCGCCGGCGCAGCATGCGATGCAGCGAGGCCTGAAACCACCGGCCAGCCGCAGTCGTCAAAGTCTGTGTGATACAGTACCTGTCATGGCCTCGGAATGCCGGGGCTGACATGAAACATTGACCGTGTCCCTAAAAAAAGAGGAGGCAAAGACATGACCTACAGCAAGATACTGGCGCTGTCCGCTTTGGCAGCAGCGCTGGTGATTGTCGGCTGCGCCAGCGTGCAGTCGCAGTGGAACTCCGCGGTCGCCACGAACACGATCCCCGAGTACCAGAAATTCGCGGCCGACCACGCGAAGAGCGTCTACGCCGACAGCGCGCAAATGGCGATAGAACGCCTGAATTTCGAAGCGGCCGACAAGGACCACACCATCGCGGCGTATCAGGGATTCATAAAGCTGAATCCCAAGAGCACGTACGTCGCAAAGGCCAACGACCGTATCGACGAACTGCAGTTCAAGGCCGCTCAGACCACGAACACCATCGCTGGCTACAAAGACTTCATCACCCAGCACCCGGCCAGCACGCGCATCGCCATGGCTCAGCAGGCCATCAACAAGCTGAAGGCCGACATGATTGCGAAGGAGCCGGTCGCCGCGCAGGAAGTGCTGGCGCGATACCCGGCCGCCGCCAAGAAGGGTGAAATCCCGGCTAAGTACGTCGGCAACTGGGTCATGCGCGACGCGGACGGAATGGCCGTCAACTACATGCTCATAACCTCGAGCTATGTCATCGTGAAGGCGGTCGCCGGGCCCGACATGGGCGAACAGGTCTTCAAGCCCGGCAACTACGAAGTCGGCGACAAGGCGCTGAAGCTCTCGGTCAAGATGGCGTACCTGCCGACCGGCGGTGACAAGCCCAAGATGTCGATCCCGCTGACCATCACCCCACAGCCGACCGGCCTCAAGGTGGATGCGGCGCAGAGCATGACTACCGTCAAAGGTAAGCTCACCGACATGACGAACCTCATCGGCGTCCAGGGAGTGCAGGCCAAGGATAACGTCAAACTGACCCGGCCACCGGCGACGTTCATGTTCGTCAAGGCCGGCGTCTAGACCGAAAGACTCAAGCCAGTATTAGCTCGGGGCGCGGTTATCCGCGCCCCCATTGCTTTTAGCTGGAGGTACTCGTCCGGAAAGCGGGGACAGATCCGCGCTCTCGCCTGCCCCAGAAGGACAAGGGACGAAGTCTAAAGGACAAAGCAAGTGACAAGTCCAAAGTCCGAACCGGCCCGACTTTGGCCTTTCCGTTTTGCTTTGTCCTTTGTCCTCATGACTTTGTCCTTTCACTACGTGAACCTTCTCCCGTTTCCCGGTCGCGCTCACTTCGGCGGGCGTCGGGCACGATGAACGGGTTGTCGTTCTTGCGGCGCAACTTGCGCACGAGAATGGCGATTCCGGCCGCAACCGCAGCTGCGACCACCAGGAGCAGGGGCCAATAGACCACCCAGATCATGTGACTGCCACTCGTCCGCAGCTCACTGCCCCACTCGATTCCACCTTATCTTCAGTCCGCCCTTCTTCCCATTGGTGGTGACGACGATGTTATCGTCGCCCGCGGCGGTAAGGCTGTCCTTGCCCTCCTCTCTGTCACAGTTGTCGGTTCGCCAGACCTCGGCGCCTAGCGTGTCGCTGAGCAACGCCAGCATCTGAGCCTTCGGCAGCCCGTACCTGAGACCGGAACAGATGACGGCGTACTGCGGCGCTACACACCTGAGGAAGCTCAGCGAGCGCGCGGTCAGCGAACCATGATGGCTGACCTTGAGCACCGTGCTCGCGAGCAGCGTGTCGGGGTACAGCTTGAGCAGCGATTCCTCGACGACCTGCGGCGCGTCGCCCATGAAAAGAAAGCTCGCCGCGCCGTAACGGATGCGCAGGACGATCGAAGAGAAGTTGGTCCTGGTATCGTTCCTGGCCTTGCCCGGCTTGGCGCTGTAGAAGAGCAGACGGGCGTCGAGCTCGCTCCCGAGATCCAGCCTCCCGCCCAATTGGTGAATCAGCCCTGACTGGATTGGGTCGCGCCAGAAGGTCGTGCCCTCTAGCGACTCGCGGCACGCTGCGGCCCGGAACGCCTTGGCCGGCACTGTCGGGTGGTTGTAACCTGGCTCAATTGTGTTCAGCACGTGGAAGGTGTCGTAGATCATCGGCAGTCCTCCGATGTGGTCCTCGTCCAGATGTGTGGCAATCACATAGTCAATCCGGTCTCCGCGCTTCAGCCCCAGACGCTTCAGATAGGTCAGGGGCCAATTGTGACTGTAAGTTGGGTCGCCTGCGTCGATGAGCACTCGGTTACCCTGCCAGCATTTGTTGCTCGGCTTCCCGTCATCCGGGGTCTGGATGAAGATACAGTCGCCGTGCCCGACGTCGATGAAATGGACGCGCAGGCTGTCATCAGCCCGCGCGAAACCAACGAGTGACGCCGCCACAAGCGCAATCATCGTGGCCAGCCGCCAACCTGTCACTTCGGTGCCTCCTTCACTCCGACGAGACCAATTCTCATGACGCAATCCTAGTCCGGCCCACCGCGCTGTCAATCCTCGGACGCTGTGCAAGCGGCCACTGGACCCAGACACCAGGACGCTCGCAAGGAGCCCGACCAAGGATCCCTCGGGAAGCTGCACGCGCAGAATCTGCCGACCGCTCAGGAGGAAGCGAAGGATCTGGAATCTCTCACCCGGAACTGGCTAAGGTACCGAACGGCCGACGATTACGCGTTGCGGTCCGGCACAGGGCCGAGGCCAGGCTGACTTCGCTTGGCCCGGCTCGGGCGCCAGGCCGACAGGACCCGCGACTTGGCCGTCACGATATGAGTTGGAAATGCGGCCCCTCACCTCTAATTGACAGACGCCATGGCGCAATCCTGCGTCCTGACTCAATTTACCGTCTAGCCCTCCGATTTGCAGAAGCAACAGGCAAGTATGGCACTGTCAGGCGTGAGTTGTCGAGGCCAGCGACAGCAGAAGGTGAGTAACCTGTGCATAAGTCACGAAATATGTGGATAGGTCCTGCTTCTGGTGTTAGAGCCCCAGCCCGGCTGGGCCTGTGCCGGGTTGGCTTGTATCCCGAAGTCTTCAAGGTCAGGGGACGGTTTGAGGGTTGACAGTCGGCCCGGCAATCCCCTTCCCCATGTTCTGAGTCAAGGCGACAAGGAGTCGACGCCGCCGGGCTGCAAGTGTCGCGGCGAAGGTCGGGCCGCGATTAGCCGTTTGCGGTCCTGCCGGCAGAGCAGCTCGATGACTTGGCGGCCGGTGAGCGCGGCCATGACCGTGCCGGTGAAAGGCGCGGTCCACTGGCCTGCCATCCAGAGACCGCCAAGTTGGGGCAGAGTCCGGATCGGATTAGTCCGCATGTTGTCGACCGTGACGTACCAGCCGTCCGGTGACGCCTGCCAATTACCGGTGTAGCGTACATAGGTCGTGGGCGTAGGAACGTCGACGACCTCCGTCTGCGCCCGGAAACCCGGCCAGCGCCGGTCAAGCTCGGTGATTGTCAGGTCGGCAATCCGTTCCTTCTCCGCATCGTAGCGCGGACGGTCTTTTGCCAACCCCTGCCAGTACTCACACTGGCAGGGATACCAGACCTCGACCGCGGCCTTGCCTGCGGGCGCCATCGTCTGGTCGAAGGAATGGTGGATGACCGACAGCCATTTGCGTTCCTCGCCGGCCACGTTTATTGGCTTCTCCAACTCCCATGTCAGCCGAGCCGGCTCGGCCGACATCTCCCGATTTACGCCGAGGCATACGTGGACCACCGGCCGCACCGGTATCCACTTTTCGTACATCGTGCGTATACGGCTATCCACGTATCGGCCGCCAAGGATGTCGAATATCAGGGTGTGGCCGTCAGCTGCCCAGATGACTTCGTCGGCCTTGATTTCGGTTCCGTCGGAGAGCTTCACGCCGACCGCCCGGCCATTGTCGATCGACACGTCCGCCACTCGCGTCTTGAGGCGCAGCTCGCCGCCAAGCTCCTTGAACCGCTCGGCAATCGCGAATGCCACCTGCTGCGAGCCACCAACTGGGACCCCGGCCTCAGAAACTGCGGACTTGAGGAACCCAGTAAGGGCGACCATCGGAAAACGGGGCATCGGCCAGCCCGGGCCGTCTATGAACATCCGCACCGCCTCACGCAGAAACGGGTTCTGGAATCGTCCGGCGAACTCTTGGATCGTGGTCTTGCCGTACTTTCGGAACGTGCCCATCAACGGCAGGATGATGAGCATCACTCGGAGGTTGTCGAACAGTCCGGTGAGTTCCGTCGGTTTCAGATCCGACGCCGCCATCATGTTCGGGCCGCAGACCACCCTCACGAACTCACGCGTCAGCGCGGCGTCGGCCGGTGACAGAGCGAACATCTGCGCTTCGAGCCGCTGCGCGTCGGTGCAGAACGATAACCTGCGGCTGCCGCTCTCGACCGTGCACATCTCACTGTGGTAGTGGAACCGCCGATTATCCATCACGCCCAATTCCTGCCACATCTGATGGAAAGCGCCGGACTTGGACCCGGTCAGCCAGTGCATGCTGATGTCGAAGGTGTAGCCTTTCCGCGTCCAGGCAGTGCAAAGACCTCCGGGGACTGAGTGCGCCTCCAGTACGGTCGCCCTGTAACCGCTCATCCGGGCATAGCACCCGGCCGATAGGCCGGCCATGCCTGCGCCGACGATCACGATCGACTTCTCACTCACAACTGCCTCCGCAGATACTGCCCCATCTCCTGCAGTGGACGCGCGCTTGCCGAGTCCGGAACAACCTCGAGGCTTGCGGCCTCACGCCTCCGGGTCTCAGCCGGGTCAATGCCCCGACACTGCCTGTGTGCCGAGAAGCTGCTTCACGCGAAACAGGCTGTCCGACCGCATGGCGACATACCCAATCGAGCCATCGGGCAGGAATGTCGGCCCGCCCGACAAGATCCGGTCATACTCCGGCCCGGGCCGGCCGTCGACGAGCACGAGCCACTTGTATCCCTTCATCGTCAGCAACAAGACGCGCTTGCTATCGGGGCTGAACACGGGCGGGGTCATGAAATTCAAGTCCGTCTCCGGTCCGGGCTGGCCGTCCATGACCAGAAGCCACTTGCTGTCCTGCCACGCTTCATAGGCGCAGCGCTTGCCGTCCGGGCTGAAAGCAATGGACCTGGCAGCAGGGTACACGGCTCCGGGTTGGCCGTCCACGATGACGAACTGCCCGATGTCATTCTGTGCCGGGTACGCGACGTGCCTGCTGTCTGAGCTGAATAGCGGCCGCTCCGCGAAATCTCGCGGCCAACATGCGGGCCCGGGCTGGCCATCGACGACCGCAAACTGATTATTGCCAGTCCGTCCGAAATACGCCGTGCGTTTGCCATCCGGGCTGAAGATCAGGTCGCTGAGTGTGTCGTACTCCGGCCCTCGCTGGCCGTCGACGACCATTGACGTTTTCATGTCCTGCCACACCTGGTAGCCGAGGTGCTTACCATCCGGGCTGAACACCACGCGTTCCGCCACGTCGTACTCGGGTCCGGGCTGGCCGTCGACTATCACGAACCACTTCGCTCCATTCCGGGCCGCGTAGGCCAGTCGCGTGCCGTCGGGACTGAAGACCGGGACGGAGACTCCGTCATACTCGGAACCGGGCCGGTCGTCTGCGACCACGAACCACTTCTCGCCCTTCTTGGCGGCATAGGCAAAGCGTTTGCCGTCCGGGCTGAAGACAAGGGAGCCGCCGCCGGTCCCGTCGTAGTCCGGGCTTGGCCGGCCGTCAAAGATCACGACATGCGCGTCGCCCTTCTCGGCCCGATACGCTGTGTGCCTGCCGTCCGGGCTGAAGACTATGTCTCCCGCGGCGTCATACTGTGGTCCAGGTTTGCCGTCGAGAATCACCTGCCATTCTTCACCATTCCGACCCGCATACGCGACGTGGCGGCCGTCAGGGCTGAATACCGGCCCGCCTGCGAGCACTCCGTCGTACTCCGGCCCGGGCTTGCCGTCGATGATCGCCTGCATCTTGTCGCCCTTCTTCACCGCGTAGGCGTAGCGCCCGCCATCCGTGGTGAATACCGGGCCGCCCTGGAGTATCCTGTCATACTCCGTTTGTGCCACGCCGTCAATGAACACGACCTGCTTGTCACCCCTCAACAGCACGTGCGCGACATGGAGCCCGTCCTTCGAGGTGATGATACCCAAGACATTGGTTTCCATGGGGACTATGCCAAGCAGCGTGTCACCGGCTCGGCCGGCCCCTCGACACGCGAGGAATAAACAGGCGATTGACGCGCTCAGCGCAATGGTTAATGCCAGGACCGTCGACCGCTTTGAGTGTACGGTCGACGGCCGGTCATTGGTCACTACAGCCTGCAAACTCGTCATTGCACCTCTCGAAGTGGGTTTCTCGTTCATCATTGTCTCCTCATTAGTTTCTATGCTAGTGAGCGGCGCGGCGAAGTAAAGCCGGGAAACTCGGGTCTTCGCGCCGGCGGGCACGAACCGCTACCGGCGATTAAGACTGAGGATTGCGGCATTGAGAATGGTGGCGAATGTGACCCAGCCGATGTAGGGCAGGAGCAGGACACCGGCCGGAACCGATACCCGGAAAAACAGGACAATCGTACCAAGAATCGCGAGCCATAGCAGAAGTATGTCCACTAACCCGTAAAGCGGGGAGCGCAGACCGAAGAAGAAGACCGACCAGAGCGCGTTGAGAACTAGCTGGAGAAGGAATGCCGCGAGCGCGAGCCTGACGCCGGGAGCGCTGAAACCGCGCTTCCAGACAAGCCACGCGGCGACCGCCATCAGCAGGTAGAGCGCGGTCCAAGCCGGGCCGAACAGCCACTCCGGCGGGTTGAAACGTGGCTTCACCAGACCCTCGTACCAAGTGGGCAAGGTCTTCGCAGTGGCAAGCGAACCGATTCCACCGGCTGCCAGCACAACCGCGAGACTGACGATGAACTTCAGTAGGCCCAAGCCTCTCATCGCTAGTACTCGCCGATGTTGAAGAAGAAGACCGCGGCCCCCACGGTGAGCGCGCCGAAGCAGACCAGGAACACGAAGTCGAACACAGGCGAGTGGTAGGAGAACCCGAGCACCAGCTTCCGCACGAGGTCAACTCCGTAGGTGAGCGGGTTCACGCGCACCAGGGCGTTGAGCCAGATCGGCAGATTGCGGGCCGGGAACAGCGCTCCGCTCAGGAACCACATCGGCATGATGATGAAGTTCATGATGGTGCCGAAGCCCTGAAAGGAGGTCATCCGCGCCGCGATGACGATGCCGATACCGGTCAGGCCGAACGACATGACGGCCAGCGTAAAGATGAGCGGTACGATATTGACGAGCGGGATGTGCACGTGGACCAGCGGCGCAAGCAGTATGATGATGCATCCCTGGACGAGCGAGAGCGTCGTGCCGGCGAGTCCCTTGCCGATGACAATCGAAGTCCGCGGCACCGGCGCGACGAGAATCTCCTTGAGGAACCCGAACTCGCGATCCCAGATGATGCTGATTGCCGACTGGATCGAGGTGAAGATCGCGGTCATGGCGATGATGCCGGGGAAGATGAACTGGGTGTAGTTGACGTTTCCGATTCCAGAGGCGGAACCGCGCAGGCCGAGACCCAGCACAAAGAGCCAGAGTATCGGCCGGGACAATGACCCGTAGAGCTGGCTCTTCTCGCGGAAGTAGCGGATGACGTCCCGCTCCCAGACCATGCGGATGCAGGCGAAGTCAATCATGCGGCCTCTGACAATTCAGAATCCAGAGTCTCCGGATTCCGGAATTCCGAATTCTGGTTTCTGGTTTCTGAATTCTGAATTATCCGTGTCCTCATCTTCCTGCCCGCCCCATCCGTCTGACCCGGCTCTTCAGCTTCTCGTGCTCGCTGGCTCCGTCGTCGCGAATCTCCCGGCCGGTCAGCTTGAGGAAAACGTCCTCGAGCGTCGGTGGCCGCACGCTCACCGTTCGCACCGACACCGAAAGCTCCCGCAGCAGCCCGGGCACGAACGCGGCGCCGTTCTCGACCTCGAAGTGGAGGCCGGTCTGGTCTCGCACGACGTCGACGCCGTACCGCTGTTTCACCTCGGCCTCGGCTGCCGCGTCGTCTGCGGTTTCCAGGTGGATGCAGTCGCCCTGCACCTGCGCCTTGAGCCTGGCCGGCGTGTCGAGCGCGATGATGTGACCGTGGTCGATGATGGCGATCCGGTCGCAGTTCTCGGCTTCGTCCATGTAGTGGGTAGTGAGAAACAGGGTCGTTCCCCGCTCCTGGCGCAGCCTCAGCAGCCGTTCCCAGATGCGCGAACGGGTCTGCGGGTCGAGCCCGAGTGTCGGCTCGTCGAGGAAGAGCACGCGCGGCGAATGCAGCAGGCCGCGGGCGATTTCCAGCCGCCGCTTCATGCCGCCCGAGAAGTTGCGGACGAGGTCGTTTGCCCGGTCGGTAAGTTCCATCCAATCGAGCGCGTCGGCGATCCGCGCCTTCACCTCGGTCCGCGGCACCTTGTAGACCATCGCGTGGAAGCGCAGGTTCTCGCGCGCGGTCAGCCGGTCGTCGAGCGAAGGGTCCTGGAAGATGATGCCGATGGAGCGGCGGACATCGTTGTGCCTGTGCACGATGTCGAACCCTCCCACCCTGGCAGTGCCGCCGCTGGGCCGGATGAGCGTGCAGAGCATCCGCACGGTCGTGGTCTTGCCCGCGCCGTTCGGGCCGAGGAACCCGAACACCTCGCCAGTCTTGACGGTGAAAGAGATGCCGTCGACCGCCGTGAACGACTTGAACCGGCGGGTCAACCCGCTGACGTCGATTGCCGATGGTAGCTGCGGGTTCTCGATGGGCAGGGCCGCGGCGATGCCCATCTACTCGCAGCCGAGGGCTGCGAACGGAAGTGGGGTCTTGAACTCGGGCCTGCGGTACTCAGGCAGGACCATCGGTGCGCAGCGTCCCTTCGGTACTTCGGCGGCCTTCAGTTCCGCCTCATATGCGGCGACGTGCCCGAACCCGGCACCGTCGAGGGAAATCGACCTCGCGGCACCGGCTGCAGCCGCACCTGCCCGCTTGCCGAAGACGAGGATATCGAGGAGCGAGTTGCCCATCAGTCGGTTCCGGCCATGGATGCCGCCCGCCACTTCACCGGCCGCGTACAGGTGCTTCACGCCGGTCATTCCTTCGTCATTGATGATGATGCCGCCATTCTGGTAGTGCTGGGTCGGGTAGGTAAGTATGGGCTCCTTGTCCATGTAGATGCCGAACCGCTCGTACTGGTGGTACATCGCCGGCAGGTTCTTTTTCACCGCGCCCGGGCCTTTGAGCACCTCGATGAGCGGCGTGTCGAGCCAGACGCCGAGCCGGCCCGTCGGCGTCGCCACGCCGAGGTTACGGCTCTGGCACTCGCGGATGATGGCTGAAGCGGTTATATCTCGGCTCTCCAGTTCGTAGATGAACCGGTTGCCCTCGAGGTTGACGAGGTGCGCGCCGACGCTCCGCACCTTCTCGGTAATGAGCTGCCCGACGATCTGTTCCGGATAGGCCACGCCGGTCGGATGGTACTGAATGGTATCGATGAACCCCAGCTTCGCGCCGGCCCGGTACGCGAGCACCAGCCCATCCGCGGTCGCGCCGTAGTGGTTGGTGCACGGGAATCCCTGGATGTGGAGCCGGCCGCAGCCGCCGGTAGCAAGGATGGTCGTCTTGGCCCGGACCACGAAGTGCTCCTGAGTCTCGAGGTTCACGAACGCCGCCCCGGCGCACGCTCCCTTGCCGTCGGTCAGCAGCTCGACCGCTACGCAATACTCAATCAGCTCGAGATTCTGGTTCCGGAACTCGTCGCGCAGCGTGCGCATGATTTCCGCGCCGGTGTAATCGCGGGCCGCGTGCATCCGCTTGCGCGAGGTGCCGCCGCCGTGAATCGTGACCATGGTGCCGTCGGCTTCCTTGTCGAACATCACGCCCAGCTCTTCGAGCCACTCGATGACGCCGGGTGCGTCCGACACGAGCGCCCGCGCGAGCGCCGGGATGTTCTTGAAGTGGCCACCGCCGAGCACGTCAAGGTAATGCCGTTCCGGCGAGTCGTTTGCTTTGTCCGCCGCCTGGATGCCGCCCTGCGCCATCATCGTGTTGGCGTCACCGATGCGAAGCTTGGTGATTGTGAGCACCTTCGCGCCCTGGACCGCCGCGGTCAATGCTGCCGACACTCCGGCTCCGCCCGCGCCGATGACGAGCACGTCCACGTCATACTTCGGGCGCTCGGTGTCGAACTTCTCCGGGTTGACGATCGGCCACGCCTCAAGCAGGTCGGCAATCTCGTGCGGTGTCCGGTCACCCTTGTTCGGGCCGAGACTGAGTGCCCGCATCGAGCTTTCAATGTAGTCGGGATGGAAGCCCTTCAGCAGCTCCTTCTTCTGTTCGGCGGCCAGGAGCATGATCTTGCCCTGCTTGATGCGGGCATCGCGGGTTGCTTCGAGCCGCTTGATGGATTCCTGCATGCTTTGCGGGTACATCATACCTCCTTACGGCTCGACGTCGCGCATCTTCGGATCGTAGAACAGAGCTGAGAGTTCAGCCTCGGTCATCTTGCACAGCTTGTCCAGCCCCGGGTCGAACTTGCCGGCCTTTGTCTCCTTCATCCTCTCGGCCAGGTGCGGCGACTTCCTAGCGACCTTGGCCCCGTAGAGCCGCCGCGCGAGCAGGGCGACGTTGTAGTGGACGATCTCGGCCGGGCAGCGGGAAGCGCACAGACCGCACATGATGCAGTCGAACGACATGTCCGCGACCTTCTCAACATCCCCGCGGATGGCGGCGTTGATGTAGCCCATCACGTCGATATCCTGCGGGCAGATCTTCGTGCAGGAATTGCAGGCGATGCAGCGCATGATCTCCGGATAGAATCGCACCAGCACCTGGGTGTTGGCCGGCTCCTTCGCGATGTCGTACTGCTTCTTGTTGGCCGGGTAGAACGGTATCTGGGTCAGAAACATTCCGTCCTCGACCACGGTCTGGCACGCGAGTCCGACCTTGAGCTTGTAGGAGTCTTTCGTGCGATAGACCGTGCCGCACGCGCCGCAGAACCCGCCGCGGCAACCGCAGCCGCGGATGAACCGGAACCCGGCGTACTCCATCGCCTTCATGATGGTCAGGTCCTTCGGCACTCTATACGCCTCGCCCATCACGCTGATGGTAATCAGGGAAGAGGGATCAGGGGCGGGGGACGAGGAGATTGCCGATTGTCGATTGCCGATTGCCGATTCGCGGACTTCTACGCTTTGGCTTTTGGCTTTTGGCTTTTGACTCTTGACTTGTCCCGCCATCGCCTAGTCCTTTCTGTATTTGGCCACGCCCTGCTGGTACAGATCGCCGCCGTACGTGTCGTTGATGACGATGGCCGGAAAATCCTCGACCTTGAGTTCTCGCACCGCCTCCGGGCCAAGGTCCTCATAGGCGATGACCCTGGCTTCTTTGATGGTTCGGGCGATGAGCGCGGCCGCACCGCCGACTGCGGCAAAGTAGACCGCGCCGTACTTCCTCATGGCGTCCAGCACCGGTTGGGTCCGGTTGCCCTTTCCAATCATCCCGCGCAACCCCTTCTCCATCAGCAGCGGTGAATATGCGTCCATCCGGTAGCTCGTTGTCGGCCCGGCCGAGCCGATAACCTGTCCCGGCTTGGCCGGCGACGGCCCGACGTAGTAGATGACTGCGCCGGTCAGTTCGAACGGCAGCTTCTCGCCCGCTTTCAGCGAATCGGTCAGCCGCTTGTGGGCAAGGTCCCGGCCGGTATAGATGGTCCCTGATATCAGGACCGAGTCCCCTGCCCTTAGATCCTTCACCGTCTCAGGCGTCAGCGGAGCCGTAATCTTCTTTGCCATGCTCGCCTCCTAGAGAGTGAACGACTGGTGCCGAGCCGCGTGGCAGTTGATGTTCACGGCGCAGGGCATCGTCGCTATGTGACACGGGAACGCCTCGATGAAAACCGCAAGCGCGGTGACCCGGCCCCCGAGCCCCTGTGGGCCGATGCCGAGCCGGTTGATTCGTTCCAGCAGCTCCTTCTCCATGTTGGCATAGAACGGGTCGGGGTGAGTCGAGCCGATTTCCCGGAGCAGAGAGTGCTTCGCAAGCATCGCGCACTTCTCGAACGTTCCGCCGATGCCCACGCCGACGATGATCGGCGGGCAGGGGTTGGCCTGCGAACGCCATACTCGGTCGAGGACGAACTTCGCGATGCCGTCTGCCCCGTCCGAAGCGGAGAGCATCTTCACCTCGGACATGTTCTCCGAGCCCCCGCCCTTGGGCTGGACCACTATCTTCAGGGTGTCGCCCGGCACGATGTCGGTGTAGATGATTGCCGGCGTATTGGTGCCGGTGTTCTTCCGGCGCAGCGGGTCCTCGACAATGGACTTGCGCAGATAGCCGTCCTTGTAGCCCTTGGCCACGCCCTGCTGGATGGCGTCGTAGAGCTCGCCACCCTGGACCCTGACCCCCGACCCCAAGTTCACCCAAACGACCGCCCAGCCGGTGTCCTGGCAAATGGGCATCATCTCATTACGGGCAATCTGCTCATTGTCCAGCAACTGGTTCAGGATGTCCTTGCCGGCAGGCGACTCCTCGACCTTGAGGCCGTCCCTCAACGCCTGCGCCACATCGTCGCCGAGCAGGCAGTTGGCGTCGATGCAGGACTGCGCGACCTTGTCCCTTATCGTCTCAAACTGAATCTCTTTCATCCGCGCCTCCATTCTGCGCCGCTAATCGGCAATCTACAATCGGCAATCTCAAATGTCTAGAGCGCGTGTTCCAGCACCCAGATTTCCGGCGTTGCGGGCAGGCTTCCGGTACTGACCTCGACCTCGGTTCCGAGCTTCTTAACGTCCGTCCGGCCCCGCGTGAACTCATCGACGCCAACGATGGGCAGGCCCAGCTTACCGGTCTTGTAGTGCATCGGGATCACGACCCGCGCACCAAGCAGCTCCGCGGTCTGGTGCGCTGCCGCCGGGTCAATCGTGTAGTACCCACCGACCGGTATCAGGACCACATCAACTTTGCCGATGACTTTGGCCTGCTCGGTCGGCACATGCCCGAGGTCGCCGAGGTGCGCCACCCGCAAAGGGGACATGACCGAAATGTCTGACATTTCGGATCGTGTCCCAAGCGTCACCGGATCCTCAAACACGAAGATGATGTTCCGGCCGCGCTGGGCCCCGTGCTTGTCGTCGTGGAAAGTGTCAAACCCGGTCACGCTCACGCCGCCTGCCTTGTGGCTGCCGGACGAGCGAATCGCCGCCGGTTTTCCCGGCACGCCCGCCACGTCGTTGTGGTCAAAATGGTCATGGCTGACAGTGACGAAGTCGGCAGGCTCCGTTATCCGCCCAAAGGTGATCCCGCCGCCGGGTGTGTACGGGTCGGTAACGATACGCGTGCCATCCGAAGCAGTCAGCAGGAATGCCGAATGGGCAAGCCACTTAATGCGCATACTAGTGACCAATGACCAAGCGCCAACTCCCAGTCAACGAGGAGCCGGTCAAGCCAGAATTCAGAATGCAGATACCAGAATGCAGAATGTCAGGACTTTCTGACTTCTGGTTTCTGGTTTCTGAATTCTGCACTATCCGGTCGGCCTATGCGGTGGGAACGACCGCCACGCGCTTCTTGTCCCTGCTGACGCGTTCGAACTTCACCTCACCGTCAACCAGGGCAAACAGGGAGTCGTCCTTGGCCCGGCCCACGTTTGCACCGGGCAGAATACGCGTGCCCCGCTGCCGGATGATAATACTCCCGGTCGTCACTCGCTCTGAGCCGAAAGTCTTGACTCCCAGCCGCTGCCCCGGGCTATTCCGGCCGTTCTTTCCTGAGCCGCCGCTCTTCTTGTGTGCCATACTGTGTTCTCCTCAAGCCCGCCACTTCTAGCTTCTAGAATCTGGCTCTGGCTTCTGAATTCGTCTGTTATTGTCACTCTTGGCTTTTTGCTTACCAGCCTTCGACCTGAAGTTGGGAATTATAGCCGACTGAGGCGGCGGAGTCAAACCGCCCCTCCTTGACTTTTCTCCCCGAGTCCCTAGCTTTAAGGCACAAACGCAAAGGAGATTGAATGGAAGCCAGCGCAGTTTTGTCAACACCGGATGCTCAGGCCCGCAAGAACGCCAAAGGGATGGCCGGTTGGGCCAAGTTCATGGGCATCATGACCATCATCGGCGGCTGTATGCAGGCCCTCACCATCTTTGGCATCGTCATCGCATGGCTGCCGATTTGGATGGGCGTGGTTCTGCTTCAGGCCGGATCCAAGGCCGGCGAATACGCCGACAAAGGCGACTTCGCCGCGCTCGACGGAATGACAGGCCAGCTCAAGACCTATTTCACGATCTCCGGAGTGATGATTATCGCCTCATTCGCGCTGGTCCTCATTGCCGTAGTCGTTTCACTTGTCTTGGTCGGCCTCGGCGTGTTCTCGATGCCGAGCCTCCTGGAAGCCATCCGGCACTACCGATAGCCGACAGGGCCGGGCGGGTCAGTAATCCAGGGCCGCGTCACGGGCCCCAGCCGTCCGCGCGGCAACCAGGTACCACGTCCTTCCGACAGTGCCCGGCCCGCCGATGCCGCCTGTCTGTAATCGACATACGCTCTCGGCTTGCGGCTCATGGCCTGCCGCTCCGCCAATCGCCAATCCAGAATCGTAAATCCAAAATGACTTGGGCCGTGTCAATAATCATCTACCTGTCCCCCGAATTCGCGAGGTCTTCTATTCGGCAGGCTTCGATGCGCGCACGCACGTCCTCTATTCCGGGTGCCGGGTTGCTCGCGGGGCGCAACATCGACTCCACCTTACGATTGTGATGCAGGATCATCCGCTTGCATCTAGCCCGTTGCTTCTCGTCCTGCGACGCCCGGTAGTAGTCCCGAACCGCGTTCTTGTGCTGCTCCAGTCGCTTCAGCCATGGCACGATGGCGGTATCCCGACGGCCAGCTAGGAACGGGGGCAGGCCAAGATAGTCGATGAACCACGTCTCGTCCTGCCGTTCGAGCCAATGGAAATCCCCAGCATGGCGCTTCGCTATCTCGTCATCGACTGCTATCCCCGACGAACGTGCTTTCTCTGATTTCAGCTCAATTGCCCGGCACAGCGCCGGGCCATAGACGGTCGCCTTCACAAGATTGCTGTAAACGAGCCCTGTCGCGACACCTCCCTGCACGAGGTGGCCTCTGCTGCAAAACGAAGCCTGAGCGTCCACCGCCCAGAGCATCTGGCGCCGTTCGACTGCATCCCAAGGTCCTTCTTGCTCTAGGTCAGGTTGCAGAAGAAGAACGCGCACAAAGGAGTCCCCGAGGACGTAGAAATGTATCTGAACTGCCGGAGTCTCGTCTGTTTCTGGCCTCAGTGCCCGAATCGCTGCCAGCGCCTTGAGTGGCTCAATCGGGCTGCGGCCCGGGTCACACATGCGACGAAACCCCAGAATGTCCGCGTAGACGACAACTCCCGGGCGCAAGCGCCCCAACTGGCACTTTCTCTCTTCTCGCTCCAGTTCGGCCATGTCCATGACCTTGGCTGATCGCGACGCCACCGGACCTAGCTAGCCAGATTCGCGGGGTCGTTCCCGAACTCCCCGCTCCTGGATGCACATTTGCAGCAACTGGTTTACTTCACAGGTGAGATTCTCGAATTCTGCCATCCCGCGGCCTCTTTCGAAGTTCGCTTCCATCCGCGCCAACTTGCCACGCATGGCGGCTATCAGGGGATGCGTCTCTCCGAGGATTCCGCACTGTGCCTCGTAGCTCTTCGTTAGGTGTACAAGTCCGTTGCTCTTCATGTCCGACTCAAAGCGCTCACGAGCCGGACTGGGCCGTCGTCTACCGTGATTGACCGGTCTGGGTGACGTGCTATCTACCTCGCCTGCTTTTCGCGGCCGTGAGTACTACCGTGGCGCGGATGCATCGCGGGCAACTCAGTCTCATCGCCTAAATCTTCATAGGGTTTCATGCTGTTGTCAAGCCGCATTTCTGCGCTACTGCGGCCTGCCTGAATGCGCGGAGCGGTTCAGTACGCCACAGCTCGGATGCGAGCTGGCGAAGCAGGACAGTACTGCGCCTGCTATCTCTGAATCACGACCTTGGTGACGGCCGACGGCCCGCGGTCCGCGGCTAGCCGTTCGACCCGTACAAAGTACACGCCGGCAGGCAGCTGGCGCACGTCGTTCGCTCCATGATGCAGAGCAGTGATCCGACGACCAGTCATGTCGAATAGCGAGATGTGGGTGGTGAATGGCGTGATTGGCAGCAGCAGCACGCCACGGACCATTGTAGGCATGCCCGTTATTCGGGCTTCAAGTCTGGTCGCTTCCTCGGTCGCGCCGGAGTAGGCCATTCGGTACAACGGATATACCTCAGTATTACCTGCAAACGGTGAACCAACTCCTAGATTGTTTGTGGTTGCCGCTTGGTCCTCTAGTGGTACGGCACAGACGAAGTTCTCTCCTAGTATCAGCGAGTCGGTGCCCCATTCGTAGGCCCAGCTAATCAAGTCGGTGCCTACGCCTCCGGTCACGTCGGCCCAGTCCCAAGGCAACTGCGTGGTCCCGACCCGGTTCAGCACGCCCATCATCGACGTCCGGCCGGGTGTCCAGCGGTTCACGCCTTTGCCGGTCAGGGGTGGGCGCGCGAGCAGGGTGGTATCGCCCGGCAGCCGGTCGAATACTACGCGCACCTTCGTGTCGTTGACCGGCGCATCCGCTATCACAGTCACGTCGTTGGTGCTGTAGTTCGCAACGTACATCTTGTTCGTGACTGGGTTCACAGCCACGGCACAGGGCTGTGAGCCCGTGGCCAACACGGTCGTGGCGTTGGTCGCACCGTCGATTATCGTCGCGTCGCCGCTGCCCTGGTTCGTGACATAGACCTTGTTCGCGACCGGGTTCACCGCAACGGCACAGGGCTGCGAGCCTACGGCCACCGTGGTTGTACCGTTGGTCGCGCCGTCGATTACCGTTACATTGTCGCTGCCGTGGTTTGTGACGTAGATCTTATTCGTGAGCTGATTCACTGCGACTGCCGATGGTTGCGCGCCCACGGCCACCGCGGTTCTGCCGTTGGTCGCGCCGTCGATAACCGTCACGCTGTCTGCGCCACGGTTCGCGACATAGATCTTATTTGTTACTGAGTTCACCGCCAAGGCACAGGGAGCGTCGCCGACGCGCACCGTTGTCGTGTCGTTGGTTGCGCCGCTGATTACCGTCACGTTGTCGCTGCCTTCATTCGCGACGTAGGCCTTGTCTGTAGCCGGATTCGTTGCCACAGCCACTGGTCCTGTGCCAGTGTTCACCGTGGTGGTGGAGTTGCTCGCGCCGTCTATCACCGTGAGAGTGTTGTCGTAGTTGTTGGCGACGTAAACTCTATCAGTGACCGGGTTCACTGCCACAGCCCAGGGGGTGTCTCCTGCATGCACCGTGATCGTATCATTGGTCGCGCCGTCGATCACCGTTACCGAGGCGGCGCCGGAGTTCGCAACATAGATTCTATTGGTGACCGGATTAACCGACACGGCTTGAGGAGAGGAGCCTACGGACACCAGCGTCGTATCGTTAGTCGTGCCGTCGATTACCGTTACGTTGTTGCTAGTCCGGTTCATGACGTAGGCGTAGCCAGTGATCGGATTCACGGTCACGGCACAGGGGTGCGTGCCAGCAGCCACACTGGGTATGCTGTTGGTCGCGCCGTCGACGACGGTCACAGTACCGGTCTCTACGTAGACCTTGTTTGTCACCGGGTTGACGGCCACAGCCCTAGGGTAGTGCCCGACGTGAACCGAGGTCGTGTCGTTGGTCGCGCCATCGATCACCGTCACTCTGTCGCTGTCCGGGTTCGTAACGTAGATCTTGTTCGTCACCGAGTTCACCGTCAGGTAATCGGTTCGCGAGCCTGTCGCCGCCGTGATCGTGTCGTTGGTCGCGCCATCTATGACTATGACCCGCGTGTTGTTGCCGCCGCCGGCATAGATCTTGTTCGTGGCCGGGTTCACAGCCACGTCATCGACGCCGGTGGGCATCGGCACCGTGGTAGGGATGTTGGTCGCGCCGTCGATGGCGGTTACGCTTTGGCTCCACTGATTTGCGACGTAGATCTTGTTCGTCACAGGGTTCACCGCTATGCCGTAGGGGTGTTGTCCTACGGCTACCGAGGTCGTGGCGTTGGTCGCGCCGTCAATCACTGTCACGTTGTTGCTTCCGATGTTCGAAACGTAGATTCTATTCGTGATTGGGTTCACCGCCAATGCAGCGGGCTGCGAGCCTGTATTTACCCGTGTTGTGTCGTTCGATGCACCGTCTATGACCGTCACGCAATCGCCATACTCGTTCGCGACGTAGACCTTGTTCGTTACCGGATTCACGGCCACGGCAATCGGGTAAGAGTCTACAGGCACTGTGGTCGTATCGTTGGTCGTGCCATCTATGACCGTCACTCTTCTACCATGGCTGTGCGCAACGTATACCTTGTTTGTGATGGGATTCACGGCGAATCTCACGGGATTCAGGTTCGTGGCGACTGTTGTAGTTGCGTTGGACGCGCCGTCGATTATCGTCACGTTGTTGCTGCTCTGGTTCGCGACGTAGACCTTGTTTGTGACCGGATTCACGCCCATACCGTATGGGGATGTGCCGACAGAAACCGTTGCTGTCACCCAGTCTGCTGACGCTACACCGATGCACGCGGTCAGGATCATGCAGGCTGCCCGCAATCCGAACATGTGACCTTTCATGTGTCTCATTATTCCCTCCCAGTCAGGTTCCGCACGGCTCGTACTCCGCCCCCATGCGTACCTAGGAAGTGCGGACATCCGTGTTCGCCGTTAACAAGATAGTGGGACAGTCCTTGACGTCAAGGACCAACAGAGCCAACAGAGCCGGGCGGCTTGGGCAAAGCGTGTGTCCTTGCCTAGGAACTGCTCGTAGACCTGGCCGCGTACATCCGCGGGCGTGACCGAGAATTCGTACGGGCTGGCCGGGTAGTAGAGGTTGCCGAGGATGTCTTTGAGCGACTTGTCGTCGATGTCGATGGTGAGCACGCTACCTTTTGAGCTGTTTGACCGTTGGGGCGGCCATCAGAACCTGCATCTGGCGGATGGCGATCTCGTTGAGCCGTCTGAGCCGCTCTCCCTGGACGATGCCCATGTTGATGAACTCGGCATTCATGCCTTCGATGTTGGCCAGCACCAGCAACTGCTCGACCGAGGCGTACTCGCGCATGTTGCCTGCCAGCTTTGGGTTGGCGTCTCGCCACTGCTTCGCGGTCTGGCCGAACAGGGCGACGTTGAGCACGTCGGCTTCGTTGGCATAGGTGATGGCCGACTGGGCGGGCGTGACGACCGCCGGAATCAGGTGCGCCTTGATGGCGTCCGTGTGGATGCGGTAGTTGAGCTTGGTAAGCGTGCGGTTGAGATTCCACGCCAGCGACAGACGGCGGTTCTCATCCGCCTTGAGGCGCTGAAACTCCTTGATGAGGTAGAGCTTGAACTCGACCGATATCCAGGAGGCGAACTCGAAGGCGATGTCCTTGTGGGCGTAGGTGCCGCCATAACGACCGGCCTTGGAGATGATGCCAACTGCGCCTGTCGCCTCAATCCATTGCTTGGGTGTAAGGGCGAAACTATTCAGCCCGGCCTGGATTCTAATCCCGTCGAATTCGACGGGTTTGAAACCCGGGTTGTTGAGCCGTTCCCAGACGCCGAGGAACTCGACCGTGTTGCGGTTCCGCAGCCAGTTGCGAATGAGGTCGTCGGTGTGCTCTGCGTTCTTGTACCGGGCGATGTCGGTCAACGAGATGTAGTCTTCGTCCTTGCGACTAAGAACGGTGACGGAACTGCCTTTGACCTCGATTGTCGCTTTGCTGTTCTCAGTCATGAAGCCTCCTATGCAGCGAACCGTTTCATGGCGACGTTGACCTCCGGGGCCTTGGTCGAGACGGCGACCTTGATTGACTCCTCGTGGATGACCGGCCCAAGGAAAGGGCGAACGCCGAATGCCGAACTTTGAATCCTCAGACCAGAGCGATTCAGGAACTCGGCGCGGAGTTGTTCTTCTTTGTAGTCAGGGGACAGGAAGACCTTGCGGTCACGCGAGAACCGCTCGACAAGGTCAGCCACCAGTGCGGGAGGAGAAGCTCCCATTGAGGCTCTAGGATAGGCTTCCGCCGACACAAGTCAAGCAGACGCGGGGACGCGGGCTTATCGCTTCCGGCTGACGGCTTACGGCCAGCAACTTCCCCCTCACCCTTTCCATCTCCCGCGAGTGGCGAGGGGATTCCGAACCTTGGTGAGCGCTATAGGATTAAGCCTGTGCTGAGCGATCTATTGGACAAGAAGGCTGTCTCGCCTTCAGATGGTAGTAAGCAAGTGTCCGAAATGGTCTACCATCGAAAGGAGACAGCCATGACCGCAAACAGCCTAAT